>NZ_JAQREK010000111.1:0-383 GCF_028599265.1 Pseudoalteromonas sp. Angola-4
CACGGCGCTTGTACAAAACGGCGAATACGTTACCGATCCGATTGATGCCAGCGCATTAAACGACGGGACACTTACCGCCACAGCTAGCGTGTCTGATGTGGCTGGCAATCCAATTTCAGCACAAGATGCAGTCGAGCTTGATAACACCGCAGTTATTACAACCAGCATTGATAAAACCGCCGACGGCGTGATTAACGGCAACGGCGAAAGCGCCGCTATGGTTATACGTGGCACAGTGACTGATGTTGAAGATGGTCAAACTGTTACCATCACTTTGAGCGATGGTATAAACGCGCCAATTGAAGTTCAAGCAACCGTTCAAAATGGCGAGTATGTTACTGATCCGATTGATGCAAGCGCACTAAACGACGGCACACTCACTG
>NZ_JAQREK010000112.1:0-383 GCF_028599265.1 Pseudoalteromonas sp. Angola-4
ATTGATAACGCAGTGGCAGCTATAGCGAGACCATCTTTTATAGATATTGCATCACAGGTTTTTGCTAAGCAATCTGTTATTGATAATTCTTTGGCAGCTATGGCAAAACCAATAGCTTTAGAAAGTGTAATGCAGGCTTTTTCTTCTCAGCAGGCTGTTATTGATAACGCAGTGGCAGCTATAGCGAGACCATCTTTTATAGATATTGCATCACAGGTTTTTGCTAAGCAATCTGTTATTGATAATTCTTTGGCAGCTATGGCAAAACCAATAGCTTTAGAAAGTGCAATGCAGGCTTTTTCTTCTCAGCAGGCTGTTATTGATAACGCAGTGGCAGCTATAGCGAGACCATCTTTTATAGATATTGCATCACAGGTTTTTGC
>NZ_JAQREK010000113.1:0-375 GCF_028599265.1 Pseudoalteromonas sp. Angola-4
AGCTAACTTGTACTAATTACCCGTGAGGCTTAACCATACAACGCCAAACGCGTTTTGTGACAGAAACAAGCGACAGAAGTTAATAGCTAGAGTAGATAAATACTTAGACTTAAAAAATATTATCAGAATTTTCCAAATTTATGAGGTGACTCTTAGCGCGTAGCGTTAACATTGAGGCACCTTGCGCAAAGGAAATAGTAGCACTACGTGCTTGTCATTACTCCTTTGAACCTAATTTGCTTGGTAAACATAGCGTTTTGGACCCACCTGACCCCATGCCGAACTCAGTAGTGAAACGAAACAGCGCCGATGATAGTGTAGCATTTGCTATGTGAAAGTAGGACATTGCCAGGCTCCAAATAAGAGAAACCCGTT
>NZ_JAQREK010000114.1:0-370 GCF_028599265.1 Pseudoalteromonas sp. Angola-4
GATGTGGAAGTGGTGTGAGCCATTAAGCTAACTTGTACTAATTACCCGTGAGGCTTAACCATACAACGCCAAACGCGTTTTGTGACAGAAACAAGCGACAGAAGTTAATAGCTAGAGTAGATAGATATTTAGACTTAAAAAATATTATCAGATATTTTCCAAATTTATGAGGTGACTCTTAGCGCGTAGCGTTAACATTGAGGCACCTTACGCAAAGGAAAAAGAAGCACTACGTGCTTGTCATTAATCCTTTGCACCTAATTTGCTTGGTAACCATAGCGTTTTGGACCCACCTGACCCCATGCCGAACTCAGTAGTGAAACGAAACAGCGCCGATGATAGTGTAGCATTTGCTATGTGAAAGTAGGAC
>NZ_JAQREK010000115.1:0-364 GCF_028599265.1 Pseudoalteromonas sp. Angola-4
AGAAAGTCAGGGCTTTATCTACGGAGCAGTATTAAATACTAGGCGCAAAGGCAAGCTCACTGACTTCGATGTGATAAATGATAGCTAATCATTTATCAACGAGAGATACAAGGCGCGAAGCTTGCTCACGCAAGATGCTCGTTACTTCTCTAAAAGCGAAGCGCCTCTAAGCCTCTTTGTGATTAATTGATCTTTAATACAAAAATGCACAAAGAGAAGGGAATGAGGAGTAAATGAGAAGTGAAAGTTGTAGATACCATCTCTCATTTTAAGCTTCAAGGTCGTACTTAACTTACTTGGAGCTTAAACGCTTCTTGGTTTTTTATTACACCAAAACATATATGGATGAGCTTTCTCATATTCG
>NZ_JAQREK010000116.1:0-325 GCF_028599265.1 Pseudoalteromonas sp. Angola-4
CAAGCGCTTTTTACTAGCTTGACTAGGCTTATCGCAAGTTAATACGTCCTTCATCGCCTCCAACTGCCAAGGCATCCACCGTGTACGCTTAGTCACTTAACCATACAACCCAAACGGGTCTTTGTTAGTGACAGTTTAACTTCGCCAGAAGTTAATATTGAATACTAAAGTAGATACCAATTAATCATAAATGATTAAATTGGCACTGAATGATACTGCTATCATTCTTTTTTACTTTTGAAAACTCTGTACAAATACAAAGTATCTATCAGAATTTTATTATCAGCTTTTCCAAATTTTTAAAGAGCATATTAATCAGTTAAAC
>NZ_JAQREK010000117.1:0-319 GCF_028599265.1 Pseudoalteromonas sp. Angola-4
GGAGCCTGGCAATGTCCTACTTTCACATAGCAAATGCTACACTATCATCGGCGCTGTTTCGTTTCACTACTGAGTTCGGCATGGGGTCAGGTGGGTCCAAAACGCTATGGTTACCAAGCAAATTAGGGGGTCAGTCCGTTTTCACGTACCAACTAAATCTGGAAAATTCTGATAATATTTTTTAAGTCTAAGTATCTATCTACTCTAGCTATTAACTTCTGTCGCTTGTTTCTGTCACAAAACGCGTTTGGCGTTGTATGGTTAAGCCTCACGGGTAATTAGTACAAGTTAGCTTAATGGCTCACACCACTTCCACATC
>NZ_JAQREK010000118.1:0-309 GCF_028599265.1 Pseudoalteromonas sp. Angola-4
CGCTTTCACCGTTGCCATTAATCACGCCGTCGGCGGTTTTATCAATGCTGGTTGTAATAACTGCGGTGTTATCAAGTTCGACTGAATCTTGTGCTGAAATTGGATTGCCAGCCACATCAGACACGCTGGCTGTAGCGGTGAGCGTGCCGTCGTTTAATGCGCTTGCATCAATCGGATCGGTGACGTATTCGCCGTTTTGCACAAGCGCCGTGGTTTCAACTTGGTTTGTGCCATCACTGATGATCACCGTCACGGTTTGACCGTCTTCCACATCGCTTACCGTGCCACGCACGACCATGGCGGCGCTTT
>NZ_JAQREK010000119.1:0-291 GCF_028599265.1 Pseudoalteromonas sp. Angola-4
AGCCTGGCAATGTCCTACTTTCACATAGCAAATGCTACACTATCATCGGCGCTGTTTCGTTTCACTACTGAGTTCGGCATGGGGTCAGGTGGGTCCAAAACGCTATGGTTACCAAGCAAATTAGGTGTCAGTCCGTTTTCACGTACCAACTAAATTTGGAAAATTCTGATAATATTTTTTAAGTCTAAGTATTTATCTACTTTAGCTATTAACTTCTGTCGCTTGTTTCTGTCACAAAACGCGTTTGGCGTTGTATGGTTAAGCCTCACGGGTAATTAGTACAAGTTAGCT
>NZ_JAQREK010000120.1:0-288 GCF_028599265.1 Pseudoalteromonas sp. Angola-4
TACCACGGAGTGATTCATGACTGGGGTGAAGTCGTAACAAGGTAGCCCTAGGGGAACCTGGGGCTGGATCACCTCCTTATACGATTTAGAACTTATTTGTTCGTAGTGTCCACACAGATGATTGTTAGTTAGTTTTACCCTTTGGGTTTAACTGATTAATATGCTCTTTAAAAATTTGGAAAAGCTGATAATAAAATTCGTATGAATAACAGTGTTATTTGTACAGAGTTTTCAAAAGTAAAAAAGAATGATAGCAGTATCATTCAGTGCCATTTAATCACTCTTTGA
>NZ_JAQREK010000013.1:0-128374 GCF_028599265.1 Pseudoalteromonas sp. Angola-4
ATGGACAATGCCAATCCATAATTGGAATCTGACATTGTCGCAATTGGCCATCCACTTCGAAGGTAGGTTAGATGGTGTGCTAGATATTTAGCAACTTAGGCTGACACAGAATTCTGAACGCTCTCTTAACAAGCGGTTTTAACGCACTTAGTGTGAGGCTTAGCCCCTTAAAATACTTAATTATTATTGCTGATTGGTATTAAATAGTATTTACAAAAAAAGGCTGCAAATAACATTATTTGCAGCCTTTTTATTTATGCGCTTATTACTATAATTAAATCGCTTCTTCGTCTTCTTCTGCGGTGCGTATACGTACTACACGCTCAACATCTGTGACAAATATTTTACCATCACCAATTTTTCCTGTTTGCGCTGTTTTTACTATTACTTCTATAGCGCGTTCAACATCTTCATCGGTTAGCACAATATCAAGTTTTACCTTAGGTAAAAAATCCACCATGTACTCAGCGCCACGGTAAAGTTCTGTGTGACCTTTTTGACGACCAAAACCTTTTACTTCACTTACAGTCATACCCGTAATACCTACATCTGATAGGGCTTCGCGTACGTCGTCTAACTTAAACGGTTTGATGATTGCTTCTATTTTTTTCATGCTCACTACTTATTAAAGCTTTAGTTGCCTCGATTTTAGACAATCATGGAGTTCATAGCAAACAAAGCAATTGAATTCGATGAT
Source organism: Pseudoalteromonas sp. Angola-4 (assembly GCF_028599265.1). Taxonomy (NCBI): domain Bacteria; kingdom Pseudomonadati; phylum Pseudomonadota; class Gammaproteobacteria; order Alteromonadales; family Pseudoalteromonadaceae; genus Pseudoalteromonas; species Pseudoalteromonas sp. Angola-4. Next base: position 698 of record NZ_JAQREK010000013.1, read on the forward strand.
AAAACAACCAAGCGTGGTATAATTACTTATAAGTCTGAATTATAAATCTTTCTCAACTAGCTATAATAATAACAAATGTAGTAGGTATAAATAATATGAAAAAATTCCAAACCGGTTTAACTTTATTAGAGCTCATGGTGGCAGTAGCCATAGTCGGTATTATCGCCTCTATAGCTCTTTGGGACAGTAGCGATATGCTTGAAGAAAACCGCGCTGAGAACTTCTTGCTTGAACTAAAGCGCAATATTAGCTTTGCTCGCTCACAAGCTGCCAGTACAGATGAAATTGTTGTTTTGTGCCCTACTGGCCAAGGTAAGATTAAAAACAGCAGAGACACTTTCAACTGCAACAAAAAGTGGGATGAGAATAAAATTATAGTTGTATTTATCGATGTAGATAACGATGGGCACTATAATGGCGCTTCCGATACACTGCTTAGAGTCATGGAAGAAATATCAGATAACGACAAGTTAACCTTTACAGGAAATGAGCGTCGCTTGCGTTTTAATACCAGTGGACGAATTACCACAAACCCAGGTGACTTTGTTTTTTGCCCCAATGGTGGCACTGAAAATAATAAAGCGCTTACTTTATCTCAATCAGGTACTGCTTTTTATGCCGGTGACAGCGCACTTAAATGCGGTTAAAAAACATACAATTTAAGTTGTCATATTTTTATCATTTACTACACTGAGCTAATACATTTTTTGACTCAGGGCTTCAGGGATGAGGTTATCTACCCAAACTCAGGCTGGCTATACGCTTTTAGAATTAATGGCATCTATTGCTATTGTGAGTATTGTTAGCCAAATTTCTCTATCGGTTTTTCCTGACTTTTTAGCGAAAAACCGAGCCGATAATCATGTAAGTTTGCTGCACAGAAACATTAATTATGGCCGCCTTTACGCCATTGAAAATGGCACTTATGTTACTTTGTGTGCTTTAAAAGATAATCAATGCACTAAAGATGAGTGGGATGGGCAAATGTCGCTGTTTATTGATAACGACAAGTCTACGTCATTAGACACCGACGACTTATTAATAAGCACATTTGAAAAAATCCATGATGCAGATTCTATGCAATACCCCCGAAGTGCAATTACCTTTCGGCCCGATGGCTCTTTAAATGGTTTTCAAAATGGAACATTTATATATTGCCCAAATAAAGATAAAGCCAACCTTGAGGGGCTGGCTTTATCTGTCAGTCAAACAGGCCGTATACGAATTAAATCAACCGACAAATGTCAGAGCGACTAGTTAACCCGATTAAGTTAACGTCCCCAGCAATACTCAACATCTGAATTACCTTTACTGCCTTTTGCGCCTTTATAGCCTGTGTCAGTAATTGTAATTTGCGTGCAGTCACCGTCGCCTTTTACAGCACCCGCAATAGGTTTTGCAGTAATTGTAAACGTATTATCGTCATCATCCACATCAATCGACAGCTCAAAATGGCCATTTTCTGTGGTCTCTTGTATACCTAAGTCTGAGAATGTCTCTGTGTACTCACGATTATCTACGAAGTACTGCTCTTGTTTGTTTGCAGCGTCTAAAAGCGCCGCTGCGGCCTCGGCTCGAGAAGAGCGTTTTACATACTCAGTATAATTAGGCAGTGCTATTGAGGCTAGAATACCTACAATAGCTACGGCTATCATTAACTCTATCAACGTGAATCCGCGTGCTTGTTTATTCATTAATATTCCTTAATCATCAATTTCATCATTTTCTTCACGTTTATAAATATAGGTTTGTTGGGTTTTAAAGCCAAACCCTACACTATCATCGTCATTCACTAATTGTACGGTACCATCTACAACCGTTAAGCCTGGGCCCATTATTTCTACTGGTTTCATTGGGTTTTGTGCATCTTCGCCTTTTATTCCCGGCCCAATTAGGTAAAACTGGCTTTCTTCGGTCACTTCAATGGTTGGGTTATCATCACAAAAGCCGTCGCCATTTCCATCGGCACAAGAAGGGCCTTCACCAAAGTACAATTGTGGTGTATCAGGTACATCATAGCTAGTGGTAAACTTTAAGTCGTCATATACCTTGGTGCCATAATGTAAATGGAACGCATACAACGAGCCGCCACCGCCACTTAACGAACATTGGTTCTCTGTAGAGGTTTCTGATGATGGAGTAAAGCTTGTATAGTAAGCGACACCGCCCACCACTGTGGCTGCTGCTAAAGATTTTTCACCGGTGCCTAATTCATAGCGCCAGCCTTTAAATTTAGCTAAATCGACTTCTAAATCAACAAACTCATCTACATCATCAAGTGCATTACCAAACGGGTCGCTGTTCATTAGCATTAAATCTGCTGGTTTAATCGCTGTAGGGGCGCTAGTGAATGACTGAGTTACTGTATTTTCATCTCTTATCATAAACAGCTGATCGTCTTCATTTGTACCTGTTGGTTTTGAGCGATTTCCGCTGCCTATTACAATAGCGTCATACGGCGTATCTAAACGTGTAATCACTGTTTCACCATTAATCGTTGTTTCACTTACTTTGCTATAAAGTGTACGTGCCACTAACGGCTGGTAAAAAAAGCGACGGTCTTGGCTTGCTAAACTGCTACCTAGCTCTGCAAGTTTAAAGTGCGTAAAATTACTGGTGCTTGTGCCTGGCATGTCTATACGCCAAATATCGCCCCCGGTATCGGCAGCATAAATTCTGTCAATGTAACCATCGTAATCTGAATCAAGCGTAGAAACATTTGCTGCAATCGAGTGCTTACCTTTAAATCCATTTTCGTTTGGCGTTAAAGCCCACACTTTTTTACCTGTTTCAGCTTCTACTATATAAATACCGCGACCAACAGAGTCTTCACTTCTAACCACGGCATCTTTATTTGTATCGTACCCTGCACCAAAAACGAGTAATGGCTTATCGCCAAATGCTTTTATATACGCTATTTGGGGTTTTGACCACGTTTGAGCTAGCTCTTTAAAATCGCCAGTACCGCCTTCTATAGGGTTATCCCATAGTTTTTTAGGCTGATCGGGGTTAGTAATATCAAAGGCGTAATAGTTTTTTCCACCACGGCGCATACCTGCAAATGCCCACACGTCATCACCATCGCTTGCATCAACAATACCATCGTTAATGCCTTCGTCATTTAAGCTTTTATCACTAAAGTAAACACTGATTGGGCCGTCCATCCCGTAGAGTTTACCGGTGTCTTCATTGCGTAAAGGCTGAATTATATCGTAAAGATCAGAGGGAATGAACGCCCAGCTTTCGCTCACTTGGTTATTGGTATCATCGTCTTTAAACATATGTAAAAAGCCGGCATTAGTACCAATCAATATACGTATGTCGTCATTGCCATAGTCGATTGCCACTGGCTTAGAATGTAAAGGGTCGCCAAAAATATCGCTGCGTTGATCGGTGTTTGAGCCATCGTTGTCTTCATCGTCAACATCTATCCCCATTGCCCATTTTATATCTGAACTAGCTAGGCTAATCGGGTTATTGGTGACTAAATCTAAAATATCGCTCACAATATTAGTAGTAAACTCAACTATATCGCCTTGCTTATCTGTATAGAGGTTGCGCCTGTCTTCAGCTGGAGTCCCCGTGAGTGTAGCTAAATGATAGTTTACACCCCCTTGTGCAACTAAGTTACCATCGGCAGACTGGCCATCTGGCAACCAAAATGTTTTAGCATCGGTGTCGATTAAACCATCAGAATCAAGCGCTGTATTATCTGCAGAGTCAACTATTTCACTGCCTGATACTTTTAATTTTTTTAAATTCCCACCCCACCGGGTGTTTGTTTCTGGGTAAAACATGGCAAAGTAAATGGCATCACGACTACGTGTTTGGTCTACGTTGTTACTTGCTACCGAAGGCGAAGAGAAGCTATCGTTTACTTCACGAATACGAGAAATAGCACTATTGAGCGAGTTAGAAAGCTCATCTGGGGTGCTTGCTGGTAAGTTTTCACCGCCACCCAATAAGGCAGCACGTCTTAACAGTTCTTGCCCGCTTGCACTCATGCCTGAACCAAAGCCTATAGTGTATAAGCGCCCTGTTTCGTGGATATCGGCAGTGGCAGGATATAAATCAACGGTAACATCACTTGTACCATGAATAATTTTAGCCATTTGGTGTAAGTAGTTACTGTAATAACTATCGGTATTCCAGTTTAATGGCTCTCCAAAGTACTTTTCGTGTTCATCACTAATATCACTATCGCTGCCGTTATCGTTTGACGGATCGCCATCAGTCATATAAATAATGTTGATTGAATTATCGCAACGAGCCGCTTCAGCTTCACTGTCTGCAAAGGGCGATATATAAGTATACTCGTAATTATCTCTCACTATATTTTCACATTCATACACCCAACCTCGACGGCGATTCCAAACCCAATCACACTCAACATCTGTCCATTGGCTACCTGTACGTAACTCTACATTTGTATCACGCTCTACAGTTGAAGCGTCTTCACCATATTCAAGCTTCTGCCCAGTAATATATAAATATGCTTCCCAAAGTGTCTCTGTCAGTGGTGTGCCACCATTGGCTGGGAGAGCTGCGATGGAGCTGCGCACTACTGCAGCATCACTGCCTACACCATTCACAACATAGCCGCCCTCAGAATCACTTTTAAATCGCATCAAACCAAAATCAATAGAGTCTTCGTTATCTGATACCACTTTTGTCATTGCAAATTGTGCTGCCGCAAGGCGACTATCTGCACATAAGTAGTAACCAGTTTGGTTGCTAAAGCCACAACTATTACCATTAGAGGATGAAAACGCCATACTGCCTGATGTATCAAATATGAGTAAAACCCTTGGTTTCTCATCTAAATCTAAATCATGATTTACATAAAGCTCTATATCTTCAGCAACTACTGAGGCGCTCAGTGCTAAACCAAGTAAAGAGACCAATGGCTTATTAAGATTAAATTTCATTCTAAATCCCCTTACTTATACTGGCCATTTCTTGAGCTACACCTGTTACAATTGTAAGTTCGTGCTTTGCTTTAGAGCCATATTGAATAGTGGTAGAAACTTGCAACATGTTACACGATATACCGGCAGTAAAATTAAATCGGCGTGGGCATTCTAAATCAAGCGCCCCCTGATTTAGGTTTACCATTTTGCTTTGCATATCGTCGTGCGTGGCTATTACCATCCCTTCATCATCTGCGCCTGCATGAGTTGATACTTCATCTGGCGTTAAAAAAAACTGATTAGCAGCACCTTTGCTTGCCTCATCAGAAATCATTCGCTGTACTTCTCCAATAAGCTCATTTTCAGCGACTTCTCGCTCTTGAGCTGCATTGGTAATTTTTATATCTACACTACTGCTGCTCATTAGTGTAACGGCAATTCCCGTTACAGCAATAACCATAATAAGGGCTGTAATAAGCACAACACCTTGTTGTTTATTTGCGTGTTTACTTAGATACGCCATAAATTTGCTCCCACGTTATTTAAACGAATGGTGGTGGTAAATACTGTTCTTCTGTAAGTATCGGTAAAAGTAAGCTCTCGGGAGTCTTCATCTTCACCTAAAATATATGTTTGATTTTTTATTTTAAGGCCCGGATCTGGTTGCAATGCTCTAACTAATAAAAAAACCTGCACTGTTAGAATACTTTTGCGGTTTTCCCAGTCAGAGTGCTGCATGTCCTCAATGCTTCGGTACGAATCAACACGGCTATCACTGTCTGTATCTAAACCAAATACAAAGCGCATGTTTTCAACGCCCTCCATTATGGTTTCGGCCTTCATGTTGGCGCCATTTAAGCGTTTACGCATTAATGCTGGTACTGTAAGGCTTTTATTATTTACCGTATAAGTTTGCTCTGCGAGGTAATAAACATGATGGCTATAAGGCCACACCGTGGCATTAACGTTTAAACTACCCGCAGCTACAACGCCTCGGGTAAATTCTGCGCTTTCTTGCTCAGCTATAAAATAGTTTTCATCCGCTTGTGTTTCGTTAGTGGCGCCATCTACCGTGAGCTGCTCACCTTGTAAAAACTTGATTTGTAAAATGTCAGTCCCTGCAATTGGCTTACTTATACAGTTAAGCTCACTTGTTGAACTGGCTTCTTTTGCATAAATAGTTCTGAAATTGCTAGAAGATGCTAAATCTGGAAAGCTGCCGTTATTAAGCCCTTCGAAGCAATCACCACCAGGGTTAGCTAACGTTTGTGTGTTTGCTGCAGTAAACGAATCATCATAATAAGTTCCCCAAAAGCCCACCTGCTCTATATCACGCTGCATAATATTAATGGCTAAGCGGCCTGACTCTTGTAACTCGCCTATTGTCATTGTGTCTTTTGTGGTTACTTTCATGCCAATATAGGTAAACATCACCCCACCTAAAATAAGCCCACCAATAAATAATGAAATCATCATTTCTATTAGTGTAAAACCTTTATCTCTCATGTTAGCTCCTTAGGTATATATAGCTATTTAATGCAACCAAACGGCGTTTTTTATCGTCAGTACCGCATTTAAGCGCTTTGGTTTCATCATTGGCATTAAACTCTTGGCGGCCTTGCCAAGACACTATTACTTCAATATTGAACCCACGCCCACCCGTACCTGCTGCAGCCGTAGGGTTTATACATACAGTGGCATCATCGAGAGAGCCGGTGTTTTCGCGTGCACGAATGGCGCGTTTCCATTGCTGTAAATCAAGGGCTGCAACTTGCGCTGCAGTGCATGACCCACTAAAACAAGCCGTAGAGGTAGACGTTGATGTTTTACTGGTAAAAGTTTGCGTATATAAAGCAACTAGCTGTGCGGTATCATTTGCTCTAATGCGCTGAATAATATCATTTCCTAACGCCACCGCGGCTGCGCGCTGCATAGAGTCAAAGCTTGCCTGCTTAGCTTTTGCTTGCAGTGCAACAGCGCCTAATAAGCCAAAGCTTAAAATAATAAACGCAATCAGCACTTCAATTAAGGTAAAGCCTTTTTGAGGTTTTTTGTGAGGTGAATGCATAGTAAAAACCAAATAAATTTTATCTGATTATAAGTTTATGCATTGAAAATGTAGATGCAATATATACTAGGACAAGCGGTTAAATTTGTTGATAAACGGTTAACAGCATCAAGCCAATTGAGCTAATTGATGATTAAAATTACTCTATCTAGAAGTGATTAAACTCCAGCGCAATGCTGCTAATTTAGTGGGCTCAATAGCGGCCTCTGCCTTACTTAAAAAGCCAAGCAACCTACTAAAAATTCAACCTAAAACATAACAGGCTCTAACTTAGCGCATTTTTTACTGTTTTTAGCTCTCGCCTACTTACGCTTAATTGCTCCTTACATCCGGCTAGTTCTACGCTATGTACACCAGGGCTTTGAGTATGCAAGGCAACAAGCTTTTGTTTGTTTATGAGCGTGTTTCTGTGAATACGTAATAATTGCGTTGGGAAGCGTTGCTCAAGTTGTTTTAAGCTTTGTTCAATTAGGGCCTCGCCCTCTTTAAATACCATATTGGTGTATTTTTCTTGGGCAATAAAGTAATACACTTGATCAAGTTCAATACTTTTTATTGTGCCACCAAGCTGATAACTAATTTTTGTAGATTGCTGCTTTTGCATATGCGCTTTATTTAAACGCCCTACTTGCGCTAACACTTTATTTAATGCCTGTTCAGTAACGGGTTTTACTAAGTATCCTGCGGCACTGAGCTGTAGCGCATCAAGTGCATGCTCGGGGTAAGCCGTTACGAATACTATTGCCGGTGGCACGCTCAGCGTATTTAGTTGCTGTGCTACTTCTAGGCCATTAATACCCGGCATATCTATGTCTAAAAAAACCAAATCGGGATGAACCTGCTTGATAATGGCAAGCCCCTGCGCGCCGTTATCACCTTCGCCTTTAACTAAAATATGCTCGTTGTGCTGCAGTAGCCGCTTTATTCTAGCGCGAGCTAGCGGTTCATCATCAATAATTACAACATTCATTGGGGGTTCTCAAACTGCTTAGGGATCACCACTTTCACTCTAAATACATCCTCTTTTTGTGTGATCGTTAGTTGTGCTTTTTCTTTGTAATATATAAACAATCGCTGGCGAATATTTTCAAGTGCCATGCCGTTATTTGGTCTTTTTAACGCCTCATTATGAGTGATAGGGTTAGAAACAATCAATGTTAAATACCCTGTTGTGACGTGTAGCTCTACACTAATAACGGCCCCTGTTTCACTGGGCTCTACCCCATGACACACCGCATTTTCTATTAACGGCTGAAGGGTTAAGCACGGAATACTAATATCTGGTAAATCAGCAGGCACTTGCCAATTAAGCTTTAAACGACTGCCAAAGCGCCATGTTTCCAGCGCAACATACTGTTTTGACAAGGTCAGCTCATCTTCGAGAGAAACGCGCTGCCCCGAGCGCATAGCCGCTTGCGACAGCGCCGCAAGCGCAAGTATTGCTTGCTCTGCAGCATCGGCATCATGATGTGTTAGCTCGGCGGCGGTATTAAGGCTATTGTACAAAAAATGAGGACGAATTCTGGCTTGCAAAGCATCAAGCTCCGCGCGCGCGAGCGCTTTTGTTTGCTGCTCTTTTTCAAAATAAATCAGTAAAAACTGTACAAATAAAGCCGTGATCAAAAAAACAATTAAGCAGTTTCGTAATACAAAATAAAAACTCGTTTCATTATTTGTAATATCTAAAAAATAGCGGGCACACAGCACACTAAATAAAGCGGTACTGACTAAAAAGGAAATAAAAAAAGCAAAAAGTTGGGTGGTTTGCGGCTTTTTTTGTAAACCCCCCCGAAAAGAGTATAAAGCAGAAATACTGACCAAAACGGTCATATGAGAAAATAAACTAATTACGCCAAGGCTTTGCCAGCTATCCCCTTCAACAAAAGGAGCAAACGCTAAGATGGTAGCTACAACTTGGGTAACAATAAGCGTGGCAAGTACCCCGCGCTCATTAAAAAGAGCCGAAAAAAGCAATGTTTCACCTTGCGGCAACTTGCTCATAACGGCTCTCCTTGTAATCTAAATAATTAATTTATATAGATTAACGCAGCTCAACAGGAACGGCAAATACGATATTCTCTTCTTCACCTGGGTTTTCAACTACCTGCTTGCCGCCTAGCTCTTTTAAGCGTGCAATAACTTGTTGTACCAGCACTTCTGGCGCAGAAGCCCCCGCAGTTACTCCCACAGCGTTAGTTTCACCAAACCACTGTGCTTCAACATTTGTTGCATCATCGATTAAATAAGCGGTTGTGCCCATTTTATCTGCAAGTTCACGTAAACGGTTAGAGTTAGAGCTGTTTTTTGCCCCCACAACTAATAGCACATCTACCTTGTCTGCTAAATCACGCACAGCATCTTGACGATTTTGTGTCGCATAGCAAATGTCATCTTTGCGCGGGCCATCAATTGCTGGGAATTTTTCGCGCAGCGCATCAATTACATCTGCAGTGTCATCTACCGAAAGCGTTGTTTGGCTACAATAAAATAGGTTATCAGCATTTTTAACGTTAAGTTTGGCAACATCTTCTGCGGTTTCTACAAGGTAAATACCACCGTCGTTATTGTCATACTGCCCCATAGTACCCTCAACTTCTGGGTGTCCATGGTGACCAATTAAAATACACTCAATACCTTTACGGCTCGCACGCGTTACTTCCATATGCACTTTAGTAACTAATGGACATGTTGCATCAAATACTTTTAAATCGCGGCGCTTAGCTTCTGAGCGTACCGCTTGCGATACACCGTGGGCGCTAAAAATAACAATGCTGTCATCAGGTACTTGGTCTAGCTCTTCAACAAATACAGCACCACGGTTTTTTAAACCATCTACTACGTAGCGGTTATGAACGACCTCGTGGCGTACGTAAATTGGCTTTTCAAAAATATCTAAAGCGCGCTCTACTATGCTAATTGCACGGTCTACCCCTGCACAAAAGCCTCGCGGGTTCGCTAATAAAATATCCATTAGCCTTGCACCTCAATAATATCTACTTCAAACGTTAAACGTTGACCTGCTAACGGATGATTAAAATCTATAGTAACCGACTCACCTTGTACTTCGCGTACCAGTCCTGGCAGCTCAGTACCATCAGGCTGAGTAAAGGCAATAATTGCGCCGACTTTAGCTGGCGTTTCTGCACCAAATTTACTGCGTTCTACATAGTAAATATTATCTGGATTAGGTTGGCCAAAGGCGTCTTCTGGTTCTAACTCAAACGTTTTGCTTTCGCCTGCACTTAAACCTAGTAAGCACTTTTCAAAATTAGCCGTTAAGCTGCCATCACCCATCGTTAACTTGGCTGGTTTATTATGCACCTTGGTTGAGTCTGCGGCAGAGCCATCTTCTAGTTTAATAGAAAAGTGAAAAATAACCTCTGAGTTTTCACCAATTACAGCTTGGCTCATGCTTTATGCTCCTTCGGACTTTCGCCTGTAAAGGCATCAAATAATAATAATGCGGCACCAATACAAATTGCACAGTCGGCAATATTAAATACTGGAAAATGCGAGTTTTTATAAAACACATGTATAAAGTCAATTACATAACCATAAGCAACACGGTCATGTAAATTACCAATAGCGCCAGCAAGCACTAACGCATAAGCACTACATAATATTTTATTTGTCGCTGGTAAACGCTTTAACCACCACACTAATAGCGCACTAATAGCAATGGCAATAAAACTTAAAAACCAACGTTGCCAGCCACCCGCTTCACTTAAAAAGCTGTAGGCCGCTCCATAGTTATGTACGTAGGTAATACTAAAAACAGGCAGTAAATTAATCGACTCTTGATAAGCCATGGTATTTACAACAAGTGTTTTAGTGGCAAAGTCTATTACAAGCAGTAATAGACTTAACCAAAGCCACACTAAACCACTTTTTTGGGCTAGTTTGCTCACTGAGTAAAGCTCCTAAGCGAATTGACGCTTTTCACCTTCGCCGTCAACATTGCTTACACAACGACCACAAATTTCAGGGTGTGCAGGCTCTGAACCTACATCATCGCTGTAATGCCAACAACGCTCACATTTAGTTGCATCTGTGGCTGCTACGCTAATGTACAAACCTTCAATTTCGGTTGTTTGTGTATCACTTGGCTGGCTATCTACTGCAGATACAGTGACCGCAGACGTTAGTAATACAAAACGCAGTTCATCACCTAATGCTGCTAACTTATCAGCCAGTGCTTTTTCGGCGTATAAGTTAACGCTTGCTTGTAATGTTGCACCAATCACTTCTTCTTTTCGGGCTGCTTCTAGTACGCGGTTTACTTCGTCACGTACATTTAGAATCGCTTGCCAGTCATCGTTGCTAAATTGGCTGTTTGTCGGTGCATGTAAACCGTCGTACCATACCGATGTAAATACGTAATCGCTACGCTCGCCCGGTAGTGCTTCCCAAATTTCTTGAGCTGTAAAACTCATAATTGGCGCCATCCAACGAGTCATTGCTTCAGCAATATGATAAAGCGCAGTTTGACAAGAACGACGTGCATGACTGTCGCTTTTTGCTGTGTACTGGCGGTCTTTAATTACATCTAAGTAGAACGAACCAAGCTCACCTGTACAGAAGTTCATTAGCTTTTGCGTTACTAATAGCATTTGGTAGCTATCGTAAGCTGCTAAAATTTCTTCTTGTAATTGGGCTGCACGGCCAACAATCCACTTATCAAGCTCAACCATATCATCAACAGCAACTTGGTCTGTTTTTGGATCAAAACCACTTAAGTTAGCTAACAAGTAACGGCTAGTGTTACGAATACGGCGGTAACGATCTGCAGAGCGTTTAAATATTTCATCCGATACCGTCATTTCGGCGGTGTAATCGGTAGAAGCTACCCATAAACGTAAAATGTCAGCGCCAAGTTTATTCATCACGTTTTGTGGTGAAATAACGTTGCCTAACGATTTTGACATTTTGCGGCCGTTTTCATCTACGGTAAAGCCGTGCGTTAGTACTTGCTTGTAAGGTGCGTGACCGTTAATAGCAACTGAGGTCATCATTGATGACATAAACCAACCACGGTGCTGATCAGAACCTTCTAGGTATAAATCGGCTGGGCCAACTAACTCTTCACGTGCATCAACAACACACGCATGTGTTACGCCCGAATCAAACCATACATCTAACGTATCTTGTACTTTCATGTATTGCTTGGCATCTTCTTCGCCTAACAAGGTGGCTGGCTCTAGGTCATACCATGCTTGAATGCCTGATTTTTCTACCAGCTCTGCAGCTTGCTCAATAAGCGCTTGCGTATTTGGGTGTAAAGCACCAGTGTCTTTATCAACAAATAAAGCAATTGGCACACCCCAAGTACGTTGGCGTGAAATACACCAATCTGGGCGACCTTCAACCATGTTCGCAATGCGGCTTTCGCCCCACTCTGGCAACCATTGGGTGTTTTTAATTTCGCTTAACGAGTCTTGACGTAAGTTAGCCTGATCCATGCTTACAAACCACTGCGGTGTAGCACGGAAAATAATAGGCGTTTTGTGGCGCCAACAATGCGGGTAGCTATGCGTAAGCGCATGATGATGCATTAAAGCACCGCGCTCTGTTAGTACGTCAATTACACTGGCATTTGCTTTAAATACATGCTGACCAGCAAATAATTCTGTATCAGGCAGGTAAACGCCATTCGCGCCCACAGGGTTTGCTACTTCAAGATTGTAATTTAAGCCTGCCGCGAAATCTTCTTGACCATGGCCTGGCGCGGTATGTACCACACCCGTACCTGAGTCAGTAGTAACATGGTCAGCTACAATTACCGGTACATCAAAATCGTAAAATGGGTGAGCAACGTGTAAGTTTTCAAGTGCTGCACCTTTAACATAACCTAGTACGTGGAAATGATTAAAGCCATAACGGTCCATTGCATCTTTAACAAGCTCTGAGCCTAAAATTAAACGTTGCTGTGAGCCTTCATCATCTACTTGTACTAAGGCGTACTCTAAATCTGCATGCACTGCTACCGCACGGTTAGCGGGTAAGGTCCACGGTGTTGTAGTCCAAATAACAGTACCTACACTGCCTTGGCCTTTATGGCCATCGGCTAAATCAAAGGCGTTAACAACTGCGTCTTGATCTGCAAATGTAAAACGTACGTCAATCGCTGGAGATTGCTTATCTTGGTACTCTACTTCGGCCTCTGCTAATGCAGAGCCACAGTCTGTACACCAATGCACAGGCTTTGCACCTTTATGAAGGTGGCCATTTTTAATAATACGACTAAGCACGCGAATAGCGTTTGCTTCAAAGTCATAGTTCATTGTTAAGTAAGGTTTGTCCCAATCGCCAAACACACCTAAACGTTTAAAGTCTACTTTTTGACCTTCAACTTGCTTTTTAGCGTAAGCACGGCATTTTTCACGAAACTCGCTCGCGGTTACTTTAACGCCTGGCTTGCCTACTTTTTTCTCAACCATTAACTCAATTGGCAAACCATGACAGTCCCAACCAGGCACATAAGGTGCATCAAAGTCAGATAAAGTTTTAGACTTAACAATTATGTCTTTTAAAATTTTATTTACTGAGTGGCCTAAATGGATATCGCCGTTTGCATACGGAGGGCCGTCATGCAAAATAAAGGTCTTTTTACCTTTTTTAGCGCTGCGAATTTGACCGTACAGGTCGTCTTCATACCATGCTTTAAGCATTTTTGGTTCACGTTGTGCCAAATTGCCACGCATTGGAAACTGTGTTTCCGGTAAATTCAAAGTATGTTTGTAGTCGCTCATTAATCCTACTTTCCGTATCTATCGGCTACCTAATTTAAACCAAAACACTGTTTTGCGGCGGCAACATCGGTTGCAATTTGTGCCGTTAACTGTGTTAATGTCTCGAATTTTTTCTCATCGCGAAGTTTTTTTATTAACTCCACGTGCATAAACTGTCCATATATATCTTGTGCAAAGTCAAAAAGATGAACTTCTAACAAAGCACGAGTTCCATTAAAAGTGGGCTTGTTACCAATATTGGCTACCCCATAAACGTGTTTTCCGGCAATGTTTGCTTTTACGGCAAACACCCCATTTACAGGGCAAACTTGGCGTTTAAGCGCTATATTTGCAGTTCGAAAACCAAGCTCTCGCCCTCTTTTCCAACCATGTATTACACGCCCTGAAATAGCATAATTATGCCCTAGCATTAACTTAGCATTTTCTAAGTCGCCTGCGGCTAATGCTTCACGTATTAGTGTGCTGCTTACTCTAGCATTTAATTGGCGAAAACTCGCGGTGCTTTTTACATCCATGCCCGCTTGTTTGCCCATACTGAGCAGTAAATTAAAATTCCCTTGGCGCTGTTTACCAAATTTAAAATCATCACCTACTGTGAGTGCTTTAACGCCTAGCTTTTTAATTAAAATATCACTAACAAATTGCTCAGCGTGCATATTGGCAAATTGTTGGTTAAAGCTAATACAAATAACCCGCTCAATACCTAAGTTACTTAGTAATCTGAGTTTGTCGCGTAACCGAGTAAGTCGAGCTGGCGCATTGTTTTTAGCAAAAAACTCTTGCGGCTGCGGCTCAAATAACATCACAGTACTGGGTAAGTTATGTGCTTTGGCATCTGTTAACAGCCCTTTTAATACTTCGCCATGGCCTAAATGCACACCGTCAAAATTACCAATAGTCAACACACAACCATAATGTTGCGCTCGAATATTGTGTATACCTCTAATTAACTCCATGCCACCTAATGCCTTTTTCAGCGAGTATTATTAACGACTTTAAAATCGTTCAAAACCACAGGGCTGCCGATTATAATCTTTTTTTTAGTTTGATTCAGTAGTTGCTACACTTTTTATCGTATTTAGTCTTACACCAAGTAAAAACAGCACCGCAAAGTAACTTATTGCAGCAATCACTAGCAATACAATTAACAACATTACTTGCTCATAAAAATGCCATGTAGCCCAATAATAAAGGCTGCTGACGTACCACGTTAAAGCGCCCATTACCAAGCTTGCTACTATGCACTTTACGCTAAAGCGCAGGCTCATTGCAGAAAACTGATACACGTTTTCTTTTTTAAGTTGCCTGTAAAGTAAAAAAGCATTGCAGCTGGCCGACATAGACGTTGCTAAAGCAAGCCCTAAATATCCTATAAACGGGGCTAACATAATATTAAATACCATATTAAGCACCAGCGTAATAATACCAATGCGCACAGGTGTTTTGGTATCTTGGCGCGAGTAAAAACCCGGCGCTAATACTTTAATAAGCATAAAGCTAACTAACCCTACCGAGTAGGCAACCACCCCTAAGCTTACCGCTTTAACATGATCAACATCAGCGTCTTTAAATGCACCGTGATCAAATAACACAGTAATGATAAGCGGGCTTATAACCATTAAACCAACCATGGCGGGTATGCCTAAAAAAATCACAAAACGCACACCCCAATCTAACGTATGCTGAAAATCACTGAGCTTTTTACTGCTATGCAATTTAGAAAGTGCGGGTAAAATAACAGTGGCAATACCAATACCAAATAAACCAAGTGGAAACTCAATTAACCTATCGGAGTAATAAAGCCATGCGATAGAGCCCGTCATTAATAGCGAGGCAATCATGGTGTCGAGCAGTAGGTTAATTTGGCTTATTGAAACACCAAATAATGCCGGTAGCATAAGCTTACGCACTTTTTTAACGTTCTCGTCTTGCCACGCCCAGCGAGGACGAGCCAGCATTTTTGCTCGGTATAAAAATGGTAACTGAAACAACAATTGCACCACCCCGCCCACAAATACACCAATGGCTAACGCATACGCCCCCACGCTAAATTTGTCGTGCAATAAAATGGCGCAGGTAATAATTGAAACATTAAGTAATACGGGCGTAAAAGCAGCCACTGCAAAGCGGTTATACACATTCATTACCGCACCGCTAAGTGCTACCAAACTAACAAATAACAAATACGGAAAAGTTAACTTTAATAAGGAGCTTGCCAGCACAAACTTTTCTGCATTGGGGCCACCTTGCCACCAATCTATAAACCAGCCAGTACCAAATAACGCGGCAATAACAGGCGAGGCAATAACGCCAAAAATAGTCACGCAAAGCAAAATAGTGCCCAGCGTACCGGCAGCCTGTGCTACAAATAACTTAACTTTATCATCGCCATGGTGTTCTTTAATTTCGCTAAGTACAGGCACAAATGCCTGAGCAAAGGCCCCCTCAGCAAATAGTCGGCGTAAAAAATTGGGAATACGGTTAGCAAACAAAAAAACATCAGCAGCTGCACTAGCACCTAATAAGTTTGCAACGACAGCGTCTCGTACTAACCCTAAAATACGCGATATCATTGTCATACAACTTACAATCATACCGGAGCGAAATAATCCTTTTGACACCTTAAACCTACTTAAAAACCTTTAGTTAGCGCAATTATGCCACAGTCTTTTTTATAAATCGCTTTAAAGCACTAGGCTGGGCGTCTGTGCTTTGTTACAATAGCGATATTAACTGCTAAAGCGGCAAATTGATGTTCGTTATAAGGAGCAGTTTTTCTTGAGTTGTTAAATTTAAATTGACATTCATGATAAAAACAGGCATATTCCACGGCCTTTAATTTAAGCTTTATTTAAGATTGTTAGGAGCAAACCTTGGCTAACATCAAGTCTGCAAAAAAACGCGCTATCACTAGCGAAAAAAACCGTCAGCACAACGCAAGCCGTCGTTCAATGATGCGTACTTACTTCAAAAAAGTAACCGCTGCTATTGAAGCTGGCGATAAAGAAGCTGCACAGCAAGCTTTCTCTGTTGCTACACCTATCCTAGACCGTTACGCAACTAAGGGTCTAATTCATAAAAACAAAGCAGCTCGTCATAAGAGCCGTTTAGCAGCTAAAATTAAAGCGCTATAATTTGTTTTATGATTAAAAAACCGGCCTAGGCCGGTTTTTTTATATCTAAAATTTGGTATTTAGCAATCCGCTAAACTTTAAGCTAATTTAACGCATTACTATTAAAGCTGGTTAAACGTTTTCCAAATCGGGATAAAACTTTTTCAACATGGCCGCAATTTTTTTAGGCGTAAATGGCTTAACCACAAATCCTTTAGCACCTTTATCAATGGCTTCTTTAACATTTTCTACTGCTGAATGGGCCGACACCATCACCACATTAGTTTCAGGGTTAATATCATTAATTTGCGCGATTAACTCTTTACCATCGCCGTCAGGCAGTTCAATATCTAAAAAAATCATATTGTAATTAGCTGCTTGGCACTCGCTAATGCATTGTTTAGCCGTTGAAGCCTCTTTAACGTTTTCTATTCCTAAGTGCATGAGCGTTTGGCTCAAAAAACTACGCACTGTGCTAACATCATCTACTATTAAAATTGATAGCTGCGTATCCATGTATCTTCCTCGTAGGCTAAAAGCATTGTATAAGTTATTATATAACTAGATATTTAATCATTTTATTATAGAGACCTACGCTCAAAAGGCCAGATTTGCTTTATGTCAAACAACACAAAAAAACAATCATTGCTTGGTAAAACACCACAAAAAAGAAAAAAAACTGTAAAAAAGCCCCGCAATAGGCCGCAAACAGCACCGCAATCTTCAGCTAACCCAACATCAACCCCAGCAGAGCAGCCTGTAAAATCTAAAAAAGGGTTACTTATTACGCTGGCTATCATTTTTGCCGTAGCCATTATTTTTCCAAAACCTACTTTGCTCACCTATAAAAAATTAGGGTTAGTGAGCGAAAGTATTTATTGGCCTGGGGTCTTTGGGTATGGCCGTACATTACTTGATTCAAACTTACACCCGCAGCTAGACGAGAAGCGCAATGCCCTTTATTTATGCGCAGATATGAAGGCGCCGCAAAGCTGTCAAAAGTACCAACTAATAAAAAATAATGGCTTTTTTGCAGCACTAGCTAGCTACATTTAGCATTAAAAAAACTAATCTGAAAATTTAAAATTACTTGGTTGAAAGGTGTGCAAAAGATCAACATAATGGCGCTCCTTTTTTCAACAACTGAACTATTGAAACGACCATGCTAAACGAGCTAGATTGGCTTTTAAACACTGTATTACTTGCACTAGGTTTAGGTGCATTCTTTATTAACCACATAACAATACTGCGTGTTGCAGCGATTAGTGCATGTGGTCTGTTATTTTTGTCTTTTAGCTTGGATTTAATGTCGTCGAGTGTTATTTCGAATATGAGTTTAGTGTTGATCAATACATTTTACTTGTTCAAAGTATATACGTTTGGACAATTTAATGTAACGCAGAGTTAACATTTCTCCTTAGAATATTTTATAGCCCAGCCTTGCTGGGCTTTTTTATTTGAAAAAATTAAAAGGCTTGGGGAACAGATTGAACTAAGATAAGATTTATCTCGTATTAATCCTCATTTAGGTCTTACTATGTCTTTATCTGATTTCGATTTATTTTTATCTTCTATGGAAGATGTAAAACCTATAAACCACGATACTGTAACTCCCCTTGCAAGTAATCCCAGTGCCACTCTTGCCCAACAAGAAAAACGCAAAGCTGCCGAGCTTAGCCTTGCAAATGACGAAAATTACTTACAATCTGAGCATGTAGAGCTTTTAGACCCGCATGCATTACTCAGTTTTAAAAAAGATGGCGTACAAAGCGCAGTATTTAAAAACTTACGCTTAGCTAAATACCAAGTTGATGCCACATTAGATTTGCATGGCCAATTACTTAAAAACGCACGCACAACATTATTTAACTTTATTACTGATTGCCACCAGCGAAACATTCGCGTTGTATTAGTTCGCCATGGCATTGGTATAAAAAATAAAGCTAAGCCCGGTATACTAAAGAGCTATGTTAATAAGTGGCTACAGGCTCTACCCGCGGTATTAGCGTATCATACCGCTTTAAAGCACCATGGTGGCAGTGGCGCAACATATGTGTTACTTAAAAAAAGTGATGAGAAAAAGCATGAAAACCGAGAGATCCATGCTAAACGGTACTAATTAACTTATTTTACTAAATACCAGTAACGAAGCGCACTTTAGTAATTAAATGGCCTAATGAAAAGTGGGTACTCTTTAATGATCTGGCTTTATTAAGCCAAAAACAAATTAATAGAGCCCACTTTTTATAATGTGTCTACAAGTGCACTTATTCACTTTGTGAAGTTTGTGAACTTTTGCTTTGTGGCACTTGATCGGCACTTGCTTGGTTAAACCAAGCAGACACGCCTAGCACTATAATAGAAACCACTACTAAACTTAGTTTTACTCCGCCTTGACTTGATTTCATACGTTACTCTTATTATTTTTATTTTAGTGACTAAACTTCACAATAATTAAAATTACAAATGTTAACAAGCTGTTTGTTAAACTGTTTTGCTATCTATTAATAACCTTTTGTTCTATTAACCCGATTATTTAATGTAAGGCCGCTTTTTAGGCGATTAATATTTTCTGCAATTTGCGCTGTTACGCTATTTAAATCAGATAACGCGGCGCAGTGTGGTGTAATCGTTATTTTAGCGTTATGCCAAAATGGGTGGTCGTGCGGTAGCGGCTCTTGGGTAAATACATCGAGCGTGGCAGCCCTTAACATTTCACTGTTAAGTGCGTTTATTAAATCTTGCTCTACTAGGTGCTCTCCTCTGGCAACGTTAATTACACAGGCATGGGCCGGTAACTTAGCTAATAAATCGGCATTAATAATACCCTTAGTATCTTTTGTTAGCGGCAGTAGGCATACCAAGTAGTCAATTGTAGGCAGCATTTCATTAAGGCCTTGCTGCTGAGAATATAGACGCACCTGCTCATCGCTTTTTTCAGTTTTTGACCAAGCGCTTACCGTAAAGCCATTCAGGGTTAGTTTTTTGGCGCACGCTTTACCTAGCTCACCAAACCCTAAAATACCCACGTGATTAAATTTATATGCGCGCTTAGGTTTATAATTGCATTGTGATTGCTTAACAAAATACTCTTTTAAACGCAGCTTGTGCGCAAGTACATGGCCTAGCACGTACTCTGCCATATCTTGAGCAAGCTCAGTATCAACAATGCGAACCACGTCTACCTCTTTAGGCAATAAAGACATATTAATACTATCTACACCCGCCCCAAACGATGACACCGCTTTTAAGTTAGGTAATTGCTGCCACAAATCATCTGGTGCATTCCAGGCTAATACAAACTCTACATTGTTGAGCTTTTTACACTCTGGCCATTGCATTATCTCTTCATTGGGTAATAGCTCTTTTAGCTTTGCAATTAGCTTTGTATTATCTCGCCCGGTAATGGCTACTAATACCGACATAGAAGCTCCTAATTTTATTAAATAAATTTTATCTACACTAATAAACAACTGAGCAGCTCGTTATGTGCTCTTTAAAAAGTCACACAACTGCAAAGTAAATGTCACACCCTTTTTTTACTCTAAACAGGATGGTGAATAGGCCAAATTGTAAATGAGGTTAATATGATAAGCGTTGATAAAGTAATAGCAGCAAACTTACCACAATTAGAGAACTCCCCTAAAGTAAAAGGTTTAGTTAAAAAGGGGCTAGGCTACTTATTACATGAACAAGAATTTGTCGCCTTTGGCGATGCTTACCCCCATTTACAAGGGCTAGAGTTTGTTGAACAAGTGCTTGATGAGCTTGACTTTGATACCCGCTACAAACCAAAACAAATTGAAAACATACCCAGCGAAGGTAAGTTGGTTATTGTGGCTAACCATCCCATTGGCTCGCTCGACGCACTTGCGCTGATAAAAGTACTTTCCAGCGTTAGGCAAGATTTAAAAGTGGTTGCCAATCGCATGCTAATGTCGGTCACCCCTATGCATTCATTGCTGTTGCCAGTAGATAATTTATCGGGAACCAGTAAAAAACAAGAATTAAGTAATATACAAAGACACTTAAAAGATGAAGGTGCGTTACTTATTTTTCCTGCGGGAGAGGTCTCGCGTTTAAGCCCTACCGGTATTAAAGATTGCAAGTGGAACAGTGGCTTTTTACGCATGGCTAAAAAAGCAAACAGCCCTGTTTTACCTATTTATATAAAGGCCAAAAACAGCCCGCTTTTTTATGGCACCTCAATGATTTACAAACCACTTGCGAGCTTATTATTAGTAAAAGAAATGTTTAAGCAGCGACAAAAGTCATTAGAGTTTGAAATTGGTGCTTCCATTCCGCCTGAGTCATATTTAATCGAAAACTTAAAAGATAAAGAAATCGTTAATCTCATTCGCAAACAACTTTATCGCCTTACCACTAAAAAGCCCCTTCCTCTTAAAACCCAAACCCCTATTGCAATACCTGAGTGCCGCAAAGAGCTTAAAAAAGCCATAGAGAGTTGTCAGTTATTAGGTAAAACACAAGATGGCATGCATATTCATTTATACCAGTACACTGGTAGCTCTCCAGTGTTTAGAGAGCTTGGACGACTGAGAGAAATTGCCTTTAGAGCGGTAGGTGAAGGCAGCGGAAAACGCCGCGACATCGACAAATATGATATGGATTATCAACACTTAGTGCTATGGGATCCTACGCAGCTAGAATTAGTGGGTGCATATCGCCTTGCTTGTGCAAAGGAAATAATAGAGAAACATGGCCGAGAAGGCTTATACACCGATAGTTTATTTAGTTACACACAAGCAATGAAACCGTATTTAGAGCAAGGTATAGAACTTGGCCGCAGCTTTGTGCAACCTAAATATTGGGGGCGTAAAAGCTTAGACTACTTATGGTACGGTATTGGCGCATTTATTAAAAACTACCCGCAATATCGTTACTTATTTGGCGCGGTGAGCGTTTCTAACGCCTTGCCTGAACAGGCAAAAGCCATGCTCGTGCATTACTATCAACATTATTATAAATCAGAGCAACACCTCGCCACCCCCAATAACGAGTTTAAATTAAGCGAGCAACAACTCACTCAGTGTGAAACTGTTTTTAGTGGCAACGATGTAAAAGAAGACTTTGTAGAATTAAAACATGTACTGGCCAATATGGGGGCACAAGTTCCTACGCTATTTAAGCAATATACTGAGCTGTGCAAGCCTGGCGGCGTAAAGTTTTTAAGCTTTAGTATCGACCCCGACTTTAACAACTGTATTGATGGGTTAGTGCTGGTAGATTTACAAAACGTAAAAGAAAATAAAGCCAAGCGCTATTTAGGTTAGGGCGTGTTGAACTTTACGGATTGAAATTTGTTCAATCTAGGGGCGATTTAATCGCGGCGCGAGGTTTGTAACCTAGTGGGCTCGATAACTGCTCCTGCGTTATTCTAATGACTTACATCCCTGTAAGAATAAGTAAAAACCGAGCAACAAAGAGTTTATCGCCCCTAGGCAGAACCCGAAGGGCAGCGCATGTTTGGCATTTATGCTGCGTTATCGCCTATTTATGGGGAATAACCACACTTCATAGGCTCTGCCTTGCCTAAAAACCAAACATACTGCTGCAAACTCAATCATTAAAGATCAACACGCCCTACTCAAACAAACAGCGAGGTGATTCTCGCTGTTTATTTTTATTGTGCGATTACTATTTATGGCTAAAAATTCGCGCTAATAAGTCTGTGTAAATGGCCTCAATTTTAAGTAAATCATCAACCGGAACATGCTCGTTTACCTGATGAATAGTACTATTTTTAACGCCGCACTCAATAACTTGGGTATGCTGGTTTGCAAAAAATCGCCCATCAGAAGTACCGCCACTGGTACTTAACATGGGGTAACTCCCTGTTTGCGCATAAATGGTGTGCTCTAACTGCTGCAATAAACTCCACCCGTTTGTTGGTGCCGTATAATAGGGCTCACACGCTCGCTCCCATTCAACCTCAAGGTGCTGGGCGTATTCACTCAGCGCCGCTGATATACAGTGCTTTATTGCATTGCTTGTATAACCATGGCTATATCGCACATTAAAGGTAATTTCGCATTCACTAGGCACTAAATTATCAACAACATTATTTATATTAATGCCGGTCACTTGCAAGGTGGTTTTAGAGCTTGGCTCATCGTCAGGCCATGTTAAATTACTTAAACAATTTACAATATTACCCGCAATATGCGCAGCATTTATAGTGTTCTGTGGGTAGGCAACATGTCCGGCCTTGCCGTGTACTTTTATACGAGAAGAAATAGCGCCTCGGCGGCCATTTTTAATTGTATCGCCTACGTATGTAGAGCTTGTCGGCTCACCAACAATACAGCCATCAAGTTGTATATTATTTTTTGCTAAACGCGCGGCTATTACTTCTGAGCCAAATTCGGCCTCTCCTTCCTCATCGGAGGTAATAAGCCAGTAAAAGCGCCCTTTTTTACTTTTAGTCTCTTTTAATAGTGCCTTAGTAGCACCAAGCATAGCCGCCACACCGCCTTTCATATCGGCAGCGCCGCGACCATACACGGCATTATTAATATATTGCCAGCAAAAGGCGGGCTTAGCCAGTTGCCCGACTCGGCAGGCACAACATCAATATGCCCAGAAAACGCAACACATGGTCCTTCTTGTTCAAAACTAACGTAGGCAATTAAATTGGTAACGCCTTCACAAATAAACTGCTCACAGTTAAAGCCAAGCGCAGTTAACTCATTGCTAAGCCAATCTATGGCACCGCCTTGATTAGGCGTTACAGACTCAAACCTAATAAGCGTTTGCGTATTTTTTACCACCGCGCTTAAAGGCTTACTTACACTGTTTTGCGATACTTTTGCAACAGACATAACAACACACTCAATAACCATAAGAAAGATTATTAAAGCGCGAGAATATGACCAAATAATGGCAAAGTTAATACAGTGCGATGACCGTTAAATACATAGCTGTGTCAATTAATTAAAATACTTTTTGCACTGACTTTAATCTAAATCAAGAAAAGGGTTCACATACTTCAAACATTTTTGAAACTTTGATCTAGAACAGGTTTTCAACGCTCGGAGATTGTAATAATAGCGTCAATCAAAAAGTAGTTATTGGAGCACAACATGAAAACCCAAATCAGCATTGCATTACTTACCTCTTTACTTGCTATTACCCCTGCAGCGCACGCTAACCTTAGCGTTAATGTTGGCGCTATTAATGTAAATCCAGATAACAGCAGCTCGGCAATTAACGAAGCGCCAACCCTGGGTCTAAAAGGCGACTCTGACACGCAGCTAGGTATTACAATCGATTATGCATTTAACGATAAGTGGGTGGTAGAGCTTATTGCCGCTACGCCGTTTTCGCACGATGTAAATGGCGCGGGTGGGTTAGCTGGCAATAAAATTGCCGACATCAAACAGCTTCCGCCATCATTGGTTGCGCAATACCACTTTTTAGATACAAGTTACGCGCTACGCCCGTTTATTGGTGTAGGGTTAAATTACACCACCTTTTTTGACGAGCAGCCTTCTCAAGCGCTAAAAGCAACCCTAGGCACTGACGATGTTGAAGTAAAACTCGATGATTCGTTTGGCTTTATTGCACAAGTAGGCGCTAACTATAAAATCGATCAACATTGGGGGCTACATGCCATGGTATCAATCATTGATATAGATACCGATGCCACAGTGTATGCAAACGGTGCAAAAGCCCTTACATCAACCGTTGAGCTTGACCCTGTCGTTGCCATGTTTGGTGTAAGGTATAGCTTTTAATTAAGTTTGCAGCGCCTATGTTCTATGTGTTTAAGGCCGAAAGGCCTTATTTTATGAAAATTATTTAGGAAGGTTATTCACCTTTTTTTGCTCAAGCATTTCTTTCCAGTGCATAATTTCGCTTGGTAAAATAGGCGCTACACCATCAAACTCGGCTACTTCAAGCATTTCTTCAATACTGACAATGCCTTTTTTGTTTTTAAACACACCGCGCACATACGCTATAGCGTGCAGGCCACGCGCAGAATGAAACTTTTGTTCAATGTAAAAATATTTATGATCCCACCCCACCAGCTTGGTACTAATGGTATAACGCTGCATAGGTTTAATATCGCGAATATAAGTTATGGCTGTAGCATTAACAATAGGAAACCAACGGCGCTTCATTACTTGTTTTAATAGACCAATTCGCTCAATCATCCAAGTGCGCGACAAGTCCATCATAGCCAAATAACGCGAGTTTGTTAGATGCAGGTTTATATCGCAGTCTGTTGGCAGTGCTTTGTAATCAATATCGACAGTGTCAAGTAACTGTTGGTAGTCGCGGTTGCGCTTAATTTTAAAAAATAATAAAAGAAGTCTAATATATAAGTTCACGAGAAGGTCTTACCAGTATAAAGTTAACTCAGTGTAACATAGCCACTTGTTAAGGCGAATGTTCTGTTTTAATCTCAAATTATAAATATAAAAAAGTCATAGTATGAAATATAAATTAGCGACACTTTTCACAACCAGTTTATTATGCATTAGCACCTGCGCACTAGCCGATTTTACAATTAAAGGCCCAGGTACGGTAACTTACCCAACAGGTATAGAAAAAACCTTTAATTTTGGCTTTGCATGGCAGCAGCAGCTTGGCAAATTTTCGATAGGTAGCAAAAGCTACGATATGTCGCAATTACCTAACTCATACTCGGTAGCAATCACTTTAGCTAAAGACGATAGCCAAGTGTGGGTACAAGAGTTTAATAATGGCTTTATTGAAGCGTTTGATTGGCAAATAGGTAAACATACTGTCAGTTTAAAAAAGCAGCAATTTAAAGACCCCGTAAAAGGCAATTACGTGATTGAGCTGAATGGCCGCAGTTACTTTTTTACTCGTAATAACGCAAGCATAGTGATTAATTTTGATGAAAATGGCATAGAAACTATCGCCATTGATGGGGTTACTAAAAACATGGGCACTAAGAGCTAGTGCCCAGTAAGCCGGCTATTAAACTTTAACAGTTTTGCGATTAATACCGTAATCTCGTAGTTTATTTGCCACTGCAGTGTGGCTAAGCCCTAAACGCTTAGCTAATTGTCTTGAGCTTGGGTAAGCCGGATACAATTTGCGTAGCAAGGTTGCTTCAAAACGTTTTACAGCTTGATCTAACGACCCTTCAAAATCTGACTCTAAGTAGCCTAAATCGTGGGTAAATGTGGGCAATTGCAAATGCTCTACACGTAGCTCGCTATCATCAAGTAACGACACCGCCCGATAAATTGCATTTTCTAGCTGGCGCACATTACCTGGCCACGGGTACTCTTGTAAAAAGCGTAAGCACTCTTGTGATAAAAGCGGAATTGCGTGGCCGTTTTGCTGTGCGTACTTTTGAATAAAGTGCTCGGCTAATGGGCCCACATCAGCTTTACGGTCTCTCAGTGGTGCAATCTCTAATGTGAGTACATTAATTCGATAGTATAAGTCTTCTCTAAATACGCCCTCTTGCACCATCGCGGGTAAATCTTTTTGTGTGGCTGCAATTATACGCACGTTTACTTTTACTTCGTTTTCGTCGCCCACTTTTCTAAATGTGCCGTCTTGCAAAAAGCGCAGCAGCTTTGTTTGTAGCTGTGTAGACATTTCGCCAACTTCATCTAAAAACACAGTACCGCCATCTGCTTGCTCTAGGACCCCGCGTTTAGGTGCGGTGTTTTCTTCATATCCGGCGTAACCAAATAATTCAGATTCAGCCACATCATCGGGCAAAGATGCGCACGAAAGTGCAATAAACGGCTTAACCGAACGATTAGAGGCATAGTGGCACGCACGAGCAAGGAGCTCTTTACCTGTGCCAGTTTCTCCGGTTATTAAAATGGGGGCTTCTAGCTGCGACATTTTTCGTGCTTCGCGCACTACACGGCGCATAGCAGTACTAAAGTTGTGAATAGTTGCAAAGCTTTCTTGCCCGTAACGTCTAAAGGCACTGACCTGCTGACCAAGGCGGCTTTGCGATTTTATATTTATAACCGCACCAGCTAACACGTCACCTTCACCACCTTGCGGGACGGCAATCGGTAAAATATCGGCAATAAAGTCTTCACCGGCAACATCTACCCGGGTTGTTTGTCCAAGTACTTCTTTGCCTTCTAACCAACGCGTAAAGTTAAACCCTTTTAGTAGGTTATTAATATTGGCCCCTACCACTTCTTTTTCGCTCAACTGTAGGTCTTTACAGGCAGCGTCGTTACACAAACGTACCCACCCTTTTGCGTCAATCGAGATAACGCCATCGGGAAGTGCACGCAGCAGTGTATTTAATTCGTTATGCTCTCGCTCAGAGGGTAAAAAGGCGGTTGTGCGAACATCATGTACGCCATCAATCAAACGAATAGAAGGCATAATTTTTTGAAATTGCTCAAATTCAATTTCAGGAAAGCTTACATACATACGGCAATTTACCGAATCAACCTCAATCCCTTTTAAGTCAACATCGTAGTTTACTAAAATATTTAGGATCTCTTGGGCAATACCTACACGGTCGGCACAATGAATATCTAGACGCATACATCCTCGAATAAGGAAAAACTATATTAGCCGAATAATACGCTAACTCCGTTATTCAATACAGTAAATTGTAAACAAATTTGGACAAGCCATCGTCTTTATCACTGTAAACTCACGCCTATAAACATCAAACTGTAATAACGTGCAGCTTAAAACTAAAAAACGCAGCGTGTAAGCTGCGTTTTAAAAGGGGTCGTGCAAATATGCTATTAATTTTGCGGGTATGGGGTCCAGTCTCCGCCATCTAATTGAATATAAGGGCGCTTATTAACATACATCATTATTGTGTCAGCGTTTTCGGCTACTTTAGGTGCACGAGGCAGCGTATCAACTAAGTCGGCAATATTGCCATTACCTGCAAAAAAGTTTGTGCTAAGCACGCCACTAATTAGCTCCGATAAACCAAAGTAACTTGTTGATTCGCTTACAAGCGCTTGTGAATAGCTTTGTACATTTTTACCAATAAACTTAATCGCCACCGGAACAGATACAATACTTGGGCTTGGTATCTCACGAAGCCCAGCAAACTGCACTTTATCGCCTTTTAATGCTGCGCCGTGTTCAGGTACTATCATCAGCATGACATTACGACCACGTTTTTCTAGGTTTTTAATAAACCCGTTAATATCGTTAAATAAGTTTTTATGTCTAATTGGGTAACTTTCAAGGCTACTCATGCGGGCTTGATTCGCTAGTTGATTGCCATCATGCAAACTGGTGGTGTTGTAATACATAGCACATGGCGCGCAGTCTTCACCTTTATCATTTAACCATGAGTTTAGTACTGCCCCGTCTGAGTAAATAGGTTTGTTGTCAAACCCGTATTGAGCTACAGGTAAGTTAGTTATATCGTAAGGCTGCTCATCTATTTTACCAAACTTTTTCACCAAACCTTTAAACTCATCAAAGTGGCCGTCGTGGTTCATAACCACATTGCTTTTGTAACCTAAGTTTTCTAAATTTTTAAACAAATGACACTGCTCTGGTGCATTTTCAAATAAGGCAGTTTGGCTTGTTTGACCACAACTTGCTCGTAGAAGGCGAATTGCAGCAGGCCCAGAGTAAGAAGTAGCCGAATTAAAATCAGAAAACACCACATCAAAATCGCTATATAAATCATCAAGGCTTACGCCAATAGCCTCTAGATCAGCCACGGCCATCGAGCAAATATTTAGTACTATGACATCAAATAACTCGCCATTATATTGCTGAGGGAACTGGCTTGCTAGCAAACTTTGTTGCTGATAAAACTCTTTTAATTGCTGATCAGGCGATTTTGCTTCTTGTGTTACCACCTGTGCTTGTGCACGAGGCGCTGCTGTTTGAACATTATTAGCCGCCACTGGCTGTGTAATTAAATTATCCTCGTTGTTTGTCCCCTGCCAGGCTACAAACATAAGCCCAACTATTGTTACGGTGGTAAAGCGTATCCACTGTGAGCAATACCAAAAGCACACAGTAATAACAAACAGTGCCAATAACATATCAACATTAATGACACGCGCCATGAGCTCTAAAAAGTAGCCAAAGCTAAAGTCTTGCACGTTACCAGCTTGGCGTGTTAAACGGTCTATAGGGGGCAACCACGAATCTTTATAAAGTAAAACAATGGCCATTACTGCGCCTAACCAATGTTTGGCTTTATTTAGTAAAGGGTGCGTGTAAGAAATAGCAAAAAAAGCAGCCAGCGCAGCATTTGCTAATAAGCCAAAGTCGATTGCACCATAATAAAAAAGTGCAAACTTAACTAAAAAATAGAGGTTCCACACCCCTAAGCCTGATAATTTCACTATTTACCCTTCTTTATTCTATTTGGTTTGTAAGGTTCGAGTACTTCATGTTTAAACGTAAGCTGAGCATAGTATTTTTTTATTTTTTTCAGTATCAACGACCCCGACATACATAAAAATACGCCAACTAGCATCGCTAAAATTGCTGTAATCAATAATTGATTGATACTCATACGTTACTCTTTATGGCCATTTTAAACGGCACAGCATCTGCGCGCTCGTTTTTAGTAAACTCTGGTGTTTCTAAATCAGCTGCAACACTTGCATCTATTTTTTGCGAAAATTTATAGCTTTCATTCTCTTTTAATTGGGCAGAGTAATCGGTTATATCTTGGCCCGCATAATAACGCCTAAGCTGTTTACATTCTTGCTGAATATAAAAATGATCGGAAATAATATTTTGCTGCGCAAAAAAATCGTTTGTTTCTAATTTAAACAAGTGCTTTATCGCATTGTTTACATCATTTTCGCGACACGCATGTAAATACAAATACACGGTGTTTTCTACCAAACTGAATACGTCACCCTCTCGCTTTATATGAAATAAATGCAAAGGGTGGATTGGGTCAATCCGAGGCAAAAGCTCTAATTTAACTAACACCCCGCTTACCCCTAAATTTACAGCTGAGTCGCTGTGAACTTCTACCTGTTTGGTAAATTCTATAAAAGGCAGGTAACCTTTAGAAAAGGTATTTTCGGTAAATTGAAGTACATGTTCAATAGAAGGCGGTAACGGTCTTGAAAATTGAAACCCTTGAATTGACTGAACTTGTGAGAGCAACCTTGAAGGCTCTGAAAAACTATACAAAATAAGATTAACACCTAAGGTCAAAAATAAGCATTCATCTTGATGGCGGATCACCCCGTCAACGTTCTGAATCACTAATTTAAGCCAGCGACCACAGTTTTTTCTCAGCTCAAAACATTGCTTGGCAAGCAGGGCTAAATCGGTATAACGCGAAACTGCAAATACCAATGTTGCCGCCTCTAATTTAGGGCCTTTTGAAAAAAGCGCATTGTTGTCTTTTATTATTTTATATTTTGCAGGAAGCTTGGTCCCTTCAGGAATAGCTCCTTGTACAATCCACACGTCGTCTTCATCTGCAAATACACCCGATGTTGAGGTTTGTTGTTCCGTAATACTATTTTGCTGCACTTTAAAGCAGCCATTTTCAATCATTAATGGATACTGTACAGAGGCGATGATACCTGTACTGTGATGCCAATAATCGTACTCTAGTACGCGCACTGTGGAATCATTCTCAACATATACTAACCCGTCGAGGTCCGAATTTAACCGCCTTAATAAAAAGCGATAGTTAGTCACCTCAGGGCCTGAAACTAAAAATAAGACAGTTGCTCCTGATTGTGTACTAAATTTTTTATAGGCCTGAACACTTTGCATCAGTTGCTTTTGATCCAATGAAGCTAAATCAGTCGTACTAAAGTGAACAATGACTAATGCGTTATTTAGCTGTTTATAAGCATTTAGCTCTTTTAGGGTATTGTTAATTATTTGTTGCTTTGGCCAGTCGCGCGTATCTGCCGAAAACCTAAACGGATGCACTTTGTGTTGGTCAAATGCATGATTTAATGCATCGCTAAAAGGACCTTCAAAAAATGTTTCTATTTGAGAAGAAACAATATAAATATCAGAGACTGAGGGGTTATTAATTGCATGTAATGCCAGTTCAGTAGCAAAATTGTCTAAAGGGGCTAAAATTGCATATAACGATGCAGGTTTTAGCTCTGCAGCAGAGGGCTGCAAGCCTGAAATGTTAAAGTTTTGCACTGAATTTAGCCTATAAAAAATACTTTTTTACTAGTTTTACCCGCTATTCTATATATAATAGACAAATATTGTCCACTTTAAATAAAAATAATAAACTTTAGCACAAAGGCAACAATGCGTAATTTAACGACAAAAAGCTCTGAAACCTTAACATCAAATGACATTGAGAACCTTGCACGACGTTTTGGCGGCAAAAGTGAAGATTACGTTGAAATTGTTAATAAACAAAAAAATAAACAAACAATAAAAAAATATGCATTACTGAACGAAATACACCGTGCAGTAAATGCGTAAGTAGTAATTGAAACGACAGGTAAACAATCCTTTGCAAAGAATTTTTCTAAAAGGCATTAAAGGCGGCACTGGCGCTACTTCTATGGTTGCCAACTTAGCCTGCGTATTAAAAAAGTCGGGCTCTGACGTTATCACTATAGATTTAGACTCTAAAAGCGATTTGGGCCTGCACTTTGGCCTGCCTTGGCAGTACAACCAAGGCTGGAGTAACGAGCAGGACTTTGAACAAGCCCTTGAGCACTTTCATCAAGATAGTGATGGCATAGTGTTTTTACCTTTTGGCGATAAAAGTGTTAGTACCGCAGCGTTATTCGATTTTATAAACAATTGCAATAAACTGGATTATAACAATAATGCTTGGCTTCTTTTTGATTGCCCTGCACATATTGATATCACCCACTATCCGCTCGATAAAAACGACATAGTGATTGAAATAGTTAATTGTGATGCTATTTGCCACAGCTTAATTTATAAAAAACTACAAACGTTAAAACACACTGACAACCAGTGGAAACACTTCTTTTTAGTCAATCGTTATAACTCTGCATCAACACTTGAGTTTGACCTGTTTTCTTTATGGCAATCTACCTTGCCGCTTATGGCACCCTTTTTTATAAATAGTGATGAAGTAATTAAAGAGTCTACAGCCTATAGAAATGTAGCGCTTAATTGTGCGCCTTACAGTGTTGCTAACGATGACTTTGAAACACTTGCCGGCTGGCTTGTAAGTAAATCGGCCCTGTAGTTATGAGCTTTTCTTTATTTTATAAGCGCCCAATACACAGTACTTTGTATTTACTGTTAAGCATTATTTTTACTGAAAAACTTGTACGTTATATTTTATTTAAGTTTCATAGTTATTTTAACCAGCACAAAGTAAACGTAATAGAAGCCTTTTTAATGCCTTTTATTACGCTGATTAGTTCATTGTTTATCAATATAAAAGACCACAAAATTAACTTTGAACTTGTTTCGTATGATTACTACCCGCATCTTCGCTTGCCGTACCGCACGTTTATTTATTCAAATATTTTGCGCTTTATCATTCAAAGCGTTTATTTGTTATTTTTTAAATACAAACCTAAAAATAACTCTGTAAGGGAGCGGCTATCAAATCAGTTTTATAATGGGGTAAGTTATTCACTTAAACAGTTGCGTTGGTTTGACTTAAAACTAGGTAGATTACTAAAGCGTTTGTTATCAAAAAACGTTAAGGGTCCTAAAAAAAGTGCTTTTAAAACCATGGCTGACGCTAAGATTTGGCAAAATAAACTAATAAAATATGTGGTTGTAGCCTTTATATTGTTTTTACTGGCTATTTTTATAACCATTCCGTTTAGCCTAGAAGCGCAAGCCGTGTTTATTAGTTTTATTTTGATAGTGGCATACGGGCTTAAGCGCGTTAAAGGGCAAATGGCCACGATTGTAATGATCACCCTATCGGTAACCACTTCATCGCGTTATTTATGGTGGCGCTACACAGAAACCCTCAATTGGGATGACCCTGTTGCACTTACGTTAGGCGCAGGCTTGCTGCTGGCAGAAACCTATGCGTGGCTAGTGCTCATTTTAGGCTTTTTTCAAACTATAAACCCCCTTGAGCGTAAACCTGTTCCGTTGCCAGAAAACACTGACTTATGGCCAACAGTTGATGTATACATTCCTACTTATAATGAACCATTAAGTGTTGTACAACCTACCACGCTTGCGGCGATGAGCATTGATTGGCCTGCAGATAAGCTCAACGTGTATATTCTTGATGATGGCAAACGCCCTGAGTTTAAAGAATTTGCTCAAAAAGTGGGGGTGGGTTATTTAACACGACCCGATAATAACCACGCTAAAGCCGGTAATATGAATAGCGCCATGCGCTACACTAACGGCGACTACATTGCTATTTTTGACTGTGACCACGTACCTGCCCGCTCATTTTTACAAATGACCATGGGGCAATTTTTAAAAGACAGCAAAGTATGTTTAGTTCAAACACCGCATCACTTTTTCTCAGCAGATCCGTTTGAGCGTAATTTAAATAACCACAGCCAAATCCCTAATGAAAACATGCTTTTTTATGGGTTGATCCAAGATGGTAATGACATGTGGGATGCCACCTTCTTTTGTGGCTCATGCGCTGTTTTAAAACGCGAAGCACTCGACAATATTGGTGGCTTTGCATTTGAAACGGTAACCGAAGATGCCCACACTGCTCTGCGTATGCAACGTGCCGGTTATAAAACCGCTTATATAAATATCCCACAAGCTGCAGGCCTTGCCACCGACAGCCTCTCTGCACATATTGGCCAGCGTATTCGTTGGGCTCGGGGTATGGCACAAATATTTAGGCTCGATAACCCAATTTTAGGTAAAGGGCTCGATATACCACAGCGCCTGTGCTACTTAAACGCCATGCTGCACTTTTTATCGGGCATTCCGCGTATTGTATTTTTAACCGCGCCACTGGCGCTCATATACTTTAATGCTTACATTATCTATGCGCCGTTTTTAGCTATTTTTATTTATGTAGTGCCTACACTCATACAAATAAAAGCGACCAACTCACGAATTCAGGGTAAATATCGCTACTCTTTTTGGGGTGAAGTGTATGAGTCTGTTCTTGCCTGGTACATATTAAAGCCGACAACCGTTGCGCTAATAAACCCTAATAAGGGTAAGTTTAACGTAACAGAGAAAGGCGGCTTAAATGATAAAGAACATTACGATTGGGGTATATCTAAACCCTACTTGGTACTTTTACTCATAAACTTAGTTGGCATGCTTGTAGGTGTTTTACGCTTAGGCTTTGGCGATCCGAGCCAAGTGGGCGTTTTGTTAATCAGCATGGGCTGGGCAATTTATAATATTATTATTTTAGGCGCTGCGGTAGCCGTTGCTGCAGAAGCTAGGCAAGTAAGGCAGTCACACCGTATTAAGGCAAACTTTCCGGCGGGCGTGCGCTTAGCAAATGGGCATACGTTAAAAGTTAAAATAACCGATTACTCTGATAATGGGGTAGGCATTGAAACAGAGCACGCTCATTTATGCCGAGTAAACGACAAAATAGAGCTATTAATGAGCCGCGGTAATAAACAGTTTTCGTTTACAACGTATGTATGTAACACCCGAAACAAACAAATAGGCTTAACGTTAAAAGATCTCTCGCTCGAAAAGCAAAAAGCATTTATACAGTGCACCTTTTCAAGAGCGGATGCGTGGCTTGACTGGCAAAATAATTTTCGTCATGACCGCCCTTCATATAGCTTTAAAGAAGTACAAAAAACAAGTTTAAGAGGATTTAGCAATTTATTGTTTCATGCTCCTAAGCCATTACAACCCTTTGTAAAACTAATGACAAAAATTGTTGTATATATAAACTCTTTCACCCCTAAAAAACCAATAGTGCATAATAATTATGATTAAAAATTTGCTTAATACATTTCTAATACTGTTTTTAACATGCAGTGCTTACAAAGCATGTGCTATTGAGCCAATGCACGATAAATCTGTGTTTATAAATGGCTACCCAGAAAGCGCCAACGTGTCTAGTTTAAGATTAGACTTTGCTGCTTTGGGCTTTAATGGCTACAAGCTTGATGGCATAAACAACAACTCAAGAGTGGATTTTACCAACCGTATTGATAAATTAAGCACCGATTTACAGCTTAATTTTTCGTACACAAACTCGCCATCATTGATTGCTAACGTGTCGCATTTAAAAGTGTATTTTAATGAAAACTTGGTCACTGTACTGCCCATAAATGAGCAACTAAGTGTGGTTAAAAATACCGTTAACCATAGCCTAAAACTCAATGCTAAGTATGTACAAGACTACAACCAAGTACGGTTTGAGCTTGTTGGTTATTATGATTTACGTTGCCAAGATTACTTTAGTCGCTCTATTTGGACCGAAATTAATAAATCGAGCAATATCACGCTCAATCAAAAGCAACTGGCAATAGATAGCCGTTTAGAGTATTTACCAGAGCCCTTTTTTGATGCCAAAGATTACAATAAGTTAAGCTTACCGTTTGTGTTTGCAAAAACACCTAACACCAAAACAATTGAAGCGGCTGCGACTCTTTCAAGCTGGTTTGGCGCGCAAGCTGACTGGCGTGGTGCTGATTTTCCGGTGGTGATTAACAAATCATTAGATACGCACAGCGTGGTTTTTATTACCAACGATTCAAAGCCTGACTTTTTAAAAGACTATCCCGATGTGGAAAAGCCAACCGTTGAGATTATTTCAAACCCACTACATAGATACAGCAAAATGTTGCTTATTTTAGGGCGTGATGAAGACGATTTAAAAACCGCCGTCACGGGATTGGCCTTTGGCCATAAAGTCATGACCGGCAGAACAGCTAGCATAGAAGCAATTAACCAACTACCGCTTCGCAAGGCGTACGATGCCCCGCGCTGGTTACGCGCTGATAGAGCTGTACACTTTGACGAATTAATTGATTTTGACAATCAGCTACAAGCACAAGGGCTAAATAACGGACCCGTAAAATTAAACGTGCGTTTTGCTCCAGATTTATTTACTTGGCGCGAAAAAGGCATCCCCATTACATTGCAATATCGCAGCACACCCGAAAGCGAGTCTTTGGACTCTCGGTTAAATATGTTGATTAATCAAAAGTTTATTAGTGGATATTTGTTAGATAACGACGACTCTGCACTCAATACTACAAAAACATTATTGCCGCTTATTGCCAATACCGATACTACACAAAACGCAGAAAACTTTTCACTTAATGGCATAAACTTAGCCACTCGGAACGAGCTAAACTTTGATTTTAGATTTGGTGTGCTGAAAAAAGGTGAGTGTGCAATAGCACCACCTGGTGGTGAGTTTGGTGTTATTGATGGTAATTCTAATATTGATGTAAGTGGCTTTGATCATTACATTGCCCTGCCAGATTTGAATGTTTTTGCGAACAGTGGCTTCCCGTACACCAAATATGCCGATTTACAGCAAACACTTGTACTAATTGACCCGCAGCCTTCTGCAAAAGCGTTAACTTTGCTGTTTAATCTTACCGGTCATTTTGGCGCAATAACGGGGTATCCAACCCACAGAATGACAGTGGCCCATTTAAATGAAAATGTTGATTTAGACGACAAAGATATTTTAGTTGTTGCAAAGCCTGGCAGCAAAGCTCAGCAACTAGATGAAGATGCGCATACAAACGTACTTTTAACCAATAACCAACGTGAAATAAAGCAAGCAATTTACAACGGTGCATACGATGAGCAAGCCATAGATAAAATACAAGTGAGTGTAAAAAGTAGCGGAGATATGGCGGTAATTACAGCTTATCAATCTCCTTTTGATTCTGAACGCTCTGTTGTGTCACTTAATGCCACCACTGAAAAAGCATTTGGCTTAATTGATAAAACCCTTATGGATTCGCAAACATTAAGCCAATTAAAAGGCAGTGCTGCGGTTATAAACTCACAAGGCGTTAAAACAATAAAAACTGAAGAGCAATACTTTGTTGGTCATATTCCTGTACATACGCTGGTGTGGTTCCATTTATCTGACCATCCATTTATTTTAGCCCTGCTTTCTATATTAACGCTGTTACTAATTTCATTTATTTTATGGCGATTACTACAAGCACTCACCCATAAGCGTTTAGCTGAAGGAGATGAATAATGACATTACTTAACCGAGCATTATTAGTAGCCGCTTTTTTAAGTTTTTCTGTGTCAGCGCAAACGCAGCAGTGCGAGCCTTGGCAGGGGTGGCAAGTATTTAAAAATCACTTTATTAGTGATGACGGTCGCGTAATAGACCTAGGCTCAAAGCAAAATATTACCACCTCAGAGGGGCAATCATACGCACTATTTTTTGCGCTAGTAGCAAACGATAAAGCCGCGTTTGATACCATTTTAGATTGGACGCAGGACCATCTCTCTGAAGGCGATTTAAGTACACGTTTGCCTGCTTGGCAATGGGGTGAAACAGGTAATGATACCTATGGGATTATAGACTCAAACCCAGCATCAGATTCTGATTTGTGGATAGCATATAGTTTATCGCAAGCAGCTATTTTATGGGACGACCGCCGCTATAGTATTTTAGCTGCTGTATTAGCGCAGCGTATTATGCGAGAAGAAACCGCCTATATTTCAGGGTTAGGGCTTACTTTATTACCCGCCCCTGCTGGGTTTGAATTTGAAAATAACACCTATAAACTCAACCCTAGTTATTCACCGTTATTTATTTATCAGCAATTTAGCAAACTATACCCGCACTCACCTTGGCAGCAATTACATGAAGCGTCTGCAAAGCTTATTTTGGATACCGCTAAAAACGGGGTTAGCCCTGACTGGGTGATGTATAGCCCAGCAAAAGGTTTTTATTATGATAAAAAAGCAACCGATTTAGGCAGCTTTAACGCCATTAGGGTTTACTTATGGGCCAGTATGATGGCGAACGATGCGCCTTACAAAGCACAACTAAGCGAGCAGTTTACCCCTTTTGTAGAGGCTATAAACAGCCGTGGCTACGTTCCTTTAAATACCTATGCGCGCTCTGGCAAAACCCAAAAGCGTGGCCCATTAGGCTTTAATGCTGCTCTACTGCCCATGCTAAAAGAAAATGGCGATGATTCTTTGGTTATGGCCATTCAACAAAAGTTAATGGTCGATAAGTCATTCACACAAACACGCTATTACGACAGTGTATTAAACCTGTTTGGTAGTAGCGCGCTTAATAAGCGCTTTTTAATAACAGCAGACGGGACGCTCAAGCCAAGGTGGAGCACTGAATGTCGTTAAAATGGGCTGTTGTTTGTACGTTAGCAGTCAGCGCAAGTGTGCATGCTAAAACAAATAATGACATTGATACACACTCTGTTGAGTGGCTTTTAAGCCAAATCAATATTGGTGAAGTGCAAGAAAATAAAGATTTAATTGCCGATAGCTTACAAAAGCTATTGGCCATTGCCCCTAATCGAATAGAAAGCCAGTGTGCGCTTGCTCGTTTTGAGTTTGCCAATGGTAAGGCTATACAAGCAAATCAAATTTTAAGAAAAATTGACGGTAACAACACACGTACCCAGCCTTGTGTAGAACAGTTACGATTAATTGCTAGATTAGAAAACGAAGACAAAGCAGATATACAGCAAGCTAAATTACTTGCCCGTGCGGGACGTTACGAACAAGCGCGATTAATTTACAACAGGCTTTTTAAAAACACCTATCCAAGCTTAGCGTTTGAGCTCGAGCACTTAAGTTGGTATGCACAAGAGCAAAGCCAATGGAAAAATGTAAAAAAAGGCTACGAAAGGCTACTACGCAGTTACGAAAACATCGGCGCGGTAGATATTGCATACGCGCGCCACTTACTCAGAAATAACCCCACTGATAGCACCGCGCTAACGATTTTAAGTAAATATGGTGCCACCTCTCGCTACAGTAATGAAGTAGAAGCAATCTGGTTAGGTGCTTTATCTAACATGCAATTAAATAGCGCTACAGAAAAACAATTTCAGCGCTACTTTAGCGTGTATCCGTTTAGCAGCAAAGGCGAATTACAGTATCAAGATTTCAAAAAAGATTTAAAAGCGCGACAAAAATTATTAGCTAACCCGGCCTACCAACTATGGCTTAAAGGTGAGGCGTTACTTGAAAAAAACAAGCTCGTTGCCGCAGAGCCGCTTTTACTAAAAGCACTCAAAGGACGCCCTAACGATGGCGCAATTATGCGCAGCCTTGGCACCCTTTATTTGCGTATGGGTAAAAATCAAACATCTTATAATTATTTTACTAAGGCGTATTCGCATACCGCCGACTTTGCCGAGCGAGAAACGCTAAAAGACTTAGCAACCACAGCAAAGTTTTGGCTTTACATACGCCAAGCTAAAGAAGCCATAAATAATAGCCAGTTTAAAACGGCGTTGCTTAAATTAAATTTAGCCGACACACTTGAGCAAGACCCTGCTAGCGTTTTGTATAACCGCGGATTGTTACAATTTGCTCAAGGTAATTATTCACAAGCGGCCGCTATTTATCAAACCGTGTTAAAAAATGACCCGCTTAATAATGGCGCTCTAACAGGGTTATTAGAAATTGTTGAATTGGATAACAATGAGCAGTCGTTAATCAAGTTTTATAATGCTTTATCTCAGTCTCAAAAAGCACAACTTAAACCTGTGTATGTGGCAACGTTAAGTAGCCAGCTTCGCGAAAAAGCACGCCAACATAGTGATGCAGGCGATACAGAGCTTGCTGAGAAAACCTTAAAAGAGGCTATTGAACTGGCCCCTGAGCAGCCTTGGCTTTATTACGATTTAGCGTTTATTTATCAACAAAACGGGTTAACTCAAAAGGCAAAAACGTTATTTAATAATGTGCTTTGGCAGTTTCCGCTCAATCCACAGTTACGTTATAGCCATGCTTTATTTTTACGCTCAATTGATGATTATCAAGGCGCTTTAAACACCTTAGAGTATGTGCCGGTTAATGATCGAAATGACGACATAATTTCTCTTGAGCAACAACTTAGGCTCAACGAGTCTCTTCGACAAAGCGAGCGACACTTAAATACTAAAAATAGAACCACGGCTATTTTTCATTTAAGTAATTTAGAAGCGCAAAATTTAACTCCTGTAATGAAAGCCGAGCTATCGCGTAGCTGGTATCAAATAGATGAGAAAAAACACGCTCTAAAGTTAATTAATACTGCATTAAATACTGAGCCTACTTTATCACCTTATTGGCATATGCTTTACGCGCAGTGGCTATTAGAACAAAACGAGCGCCCTGCTGTAGAACAATGGTTTTCTCATTACAGCTTGCCTAATAATGCAAGTGCTGGCGAAGTAGAACAGTACGTCAATTTATACACCACGTATATTAATCAGTATTACGAAGGTGGCGAATTATTAGCAAAGCTGAACCAGCTTGATCAAAAGTACCAAAGTACACCCGCCATCACCACGGCATTAATAAATGCTAATTTAGCTCTGGGGCAACAAGAGTCAGCAATTATTGTTTATCAGCAAAAACTGAAAAACAATCAGCCAATTGAACCTCAAGCAATGCTTGCAATAGCAAAAGCTTACAGAGAATTAGGTAACGACTTTCAGGCAAAAGAAGTTACTGAGCGCGCAATAACGCAAACAGATGATCAGCAAGCCTACTTACAACGCCAAATAATGGCCTCGTTAAATGACTTTAATTACGCAGGTGATGCTTTAGCTTTAGCCAATCAATTAATTGCTAAATCACCCAATGATAAAGAGCTTAGTTATTTGGGCGCTGAAGTTGCCCGAAATTTTAATGAACAAGACCAAGCTAAGCAATGGTATTTAAAAACGCTATCAAGCGAGCAACGACTAAACGATGAATCGTTTTATAAACAAATTGCTCGCATAGATGAAAATGATGCGTGGTATATTAATGGCGCTAAACGCGAGCTTATAAATGAGCAAAGCAAAAACCAAGCATACATTGCTATTGGGGTAAACTTTAGTGGCCAAACAAGCACCGAAAGCGAGGCAACTCTTGGCGCAGGCTTAGTACCTATTGAGGCCTACTTTCCACTTTGGCAAGGCCAAGGGTTTATTAAAATAGACCCAACCACTATTAGCGCACAAACAACTCGCTTTGATGAGCAATTTGCTGGTAGCCGCTACGGCCAAGGTGCACTTTGTATATTTACCTGTGCTATTGATGAAGTAAGCCCTGAGCAAGATGGGGTCGATATAGGTATTGGGTGGCAAAATGAAAATTGGCGTGTTGATGTAGGCACGACCCCACTTGGCTTTTTAATTGAAGACATAGTATGGGGTGTAAATTACGCCAACAGTATTGGCGACTTTGGTTATAGCCTAGAGCTCGAAAAACGCCCAGTAACAAGCTCCGTGCTCTCTTATGCTGGGCTTGAAGATGTAAATACCGGTGAAATTTGGGGCGGCGTGCGCTCAACAGGCCTTACCGCCAACCTATCTCATGACTTAGGTGGCGATTGGGGCTTTTGGTCAAGCGCCGACTTTACGCTCTATAAAGGGCAAAATGTTAAAGATAACCAACGCTATAGAGTAATGGGCGGGTCTTATTATCGCGTTATTAGTAATCAAGAACGCGAGTTTACCGTCGGCGCAAGTCTATTGCATTGGGCATATCAGTATAATTTAAGTGAAGAAACATGGGGTCACGGCGGTTACTATAGCCCACAAAACTACGTTGGGTTGTCGGTGCCTTTAAGCTACGATGCGCGCTGGGGCGATGATTTTGTTTATCGCTTAAAAACGGGGGTTTCGTATTCGCAAACAAAAACCCAAGCCATTGATTTTTATCCTAACGACACTGACTTGCAGCTACAAGCCTACGATAGAGAATCGATTACCGGGGTGGACCCTGTATTTGAGAGTGATGACAGCTCTGGCGTGTCATACAATCTTGAAGGAAGCTTTGAGTACCGTATAACGCCGCATTGGTTTTTTGGTGGTTATTTAGCCATCGATCGTGCTGACTTTTACGAACCAAACTTTGGCCAGCTCTATATTCGCTATTACTTCAACCCTGTGTACGGGACGTTAGAGTTTCCTGGCACCCCAATTATTCCCTATGCAGACTTTTAACGCAGTGCAAGGTGATATATCGCGAATGCTT
The DNA here is from genome assembly GCF_028599265.1 of Pseudoalteromonas sp. Angola-4. Classification (NCBI taxonomy): domain Bacteria; kingdom Pseudomonadati; phylum Pseudomonadota; class Gammaproteobacteria; order Alteromonadales; family Pseudoalteromonadaceae; genus Pseudoalteromonas; species Pseudoalteromonas sp. Angola-4. The sequence continues at coordinate 42,564 of NZ_JAQREK010000013.1, forward strand.
CCCCTCGCACTAAGGTATATGTATACTTGAGCGCAATTGTAACTAGGATAAGGGTGTGTCTCTTACCTTGTGGTGTTACTACCATTTAGCAAATCATTATCTTAGCTACAAATAATATACAGATGGTCGAGCGTTTTAGTGCCCCATGGCACAAAACAGCTAAAGCAAAAAATTATAAGGCCATTACAACAATTCTTAAAGTTAGGAAGTAAATATGAGTTCAGCTCCAGATAGTGGTTGGTTTGGCCACCCTAAAGGACTTTCGACATTGTTCTTCACTGAGATGTGGGAACGAATGAGTTACTACGGCATGCGAGCGATGCTCGTATTGTTCATGACAGCAAGCCTACAAGAAGAAGGCCTTGCCTTTACTGTTGCATCAGCTGCTGCAATTTACGGTTTATACACAGGTGCCGTTTATTTCTTAGGCTTACCGGGTGGTTGGCTAGCGGATAGATTATTCGGTGGTCAAAAGGCTGTATGGTACGGCGGTATCATCATCATGTGTGGCCATATTATTTTGGCCGTGCCTCATGAGTATTCATTTTTTATTGGTTTGATCTTTGTTGCTACAGGTACTGGTTTGCTAAAACCAAATATCAGCGCAATGGTAGGCCAGTTATACAGCGATGCTGATGAGCGCCGTGATGGCGGTTACGCTATATACTACATGGGTATTAACTTAGGTTCTTTAATTGGTTACTACGTATGTGGTTACTTTATGGAAAACGTAGGTTGGCACTGGGCATTTGGTGCAGCTGCTGTGGGTATGGCTATTGGCTTAATCCAATATAAGCGTACGCTTAACAACCTACCAGAGCACAGTGCATTACCGGCTAACCCATTAAGCGCTAAAGGTACATCTCGTGCATGGTTTGGTATTGCTGCTTTTGTTGTTATTGCCGCTGGTGTGACCGCTGCAGCAATGACGGGCGCAATTATTATTAACCCAACTGTTGTAGCAGGCTACACAGCTGTTGTGTTTACTATTATATTCTTTATTTATTTCGGGGTTATTTACTTTACAGGTAAATTAACAGCGGGCGAAAAACAAAGAATGTGGGCACTATTTTTAGTGTGTGTTGCCTCTGCGTGTTTTTGGTCTGGCTTTGAGCAAGCGGGTTCATCACTTAACCTATTTGCCCGTGATTACACAGATCGCCTTATTGGCACTTTTGAAATTCCGACTACGTGGTTCCAATCTTTAAACTCACTATTTATTATTGCTTTATCGCCATTTTTTGCCGCGCTTTGGATTAACTTATCTAAAAAGATGGTATCGCCGACTTACAGCGTAAAATGTGCAATGGGCTTAATTATTATGGCTTCTGGCTTTTTAGTTATGTTTATGGCCGCTCACTACGCAGCTGAAGGCTTAAAAGTAGCGCCATACTGGCTAGTAACAACTTACTTTTTACATACAGTAGGTGAGCTTTGTTTAAGCCCTGTAGCATTAAGTGCGGTAAGTAAACTTTCGCCACGTCGTTACACAGGCCAAATGATGGGTGTATTTGTATTAACTTATTCAATTGGTAACATTATTGCTGGCTTACTGGCTGGTAACTTTGATCCAAATAACGTTGAAGAAATCCCTAACTTATACTTACAAATTGCCTTATTTAGCATTGGCGTAGGTATTGTTTTAGTGCTTATGAGCTTTAAAGCGAAAGTATGGGAAAAACAAGGCCTAGAAGAAAAAGCTGCATAATATTGCACGTTTAATTACGCGTAATACTATTTATAATTTCCCCCATAGCCGCTATGGGGGAAATTTTCTCAAATTTCTATATCACCTCGCTGTAAACTGCTATCATCTGCTGATTAATTTTTAACTAGTCTCAGGGACGCAGTACATGCGCTTGTTAACTTTATCTCACACCCTATTTTTAACCTTAAGCATTGTTTTTTTATCAGCCTGTGGTGGTTCAGACGATCAAGTTACAACTAACCCTAATGATCCCGTTGAGCCTGAGCCTAGCGAGTTAACCGTATCTACAACTACAGGTTTAGATGTCAGCCTTGATGAAGGAAGCTTTTTACTGACTGTACCTGCCAATGCCGTCTCTCAAAACACTGAACTTACACACGAAAAAACAGTATTAGATGATGCAAATGCACTACTAAATATTATCTCAGATATACACCTACTCACCCCAAGTACGCTTTCTTTTAGTGATCCAATTACTATCAGCATAAAAATACCTGATGATTACCAATTAGGAGGCCAGCTATTTATTGCTAGACAATCTGGCGATGGCTGGGAAGTTATTGATAACTCTTTTGTTGCAGATGGGTTTGTAAGTGCGCAAGTAACAACACTAGGAACCTTCGCTATTATGATGCAGCGCAATGAGGCCTTTGCTGCTATAGGCCCAACGTGTGATGCCACAGCCACAGAGCAATCGGTTAGAGTTGTTCATGTTGCAGACCTACATGCGCGATTCGGTTATGAGGAGCAATACTTTAGCCGCATAAAAGCCTACTACAACCAAGTACTTGCACAAACGCCGCATACCCTTTTTACCAACGGGGGTGATGACTACGAAAAAGGCACTGTTGCTGAGCAACTATCACAAGGTAGCGCTACAGAAGAAGCCATTAAAGCCATGCAGTTTGATTTACGTGTGGTAGGAAATCACGACTATGCATGGGGGCCAGAAAAGTTATTAAGCTACTCGCAAGATGATAACGCCATAGTACTTGCCAGTAATACACGCTATGAAGGCGAACAATTACAAGATTTTGCTGCTGTAGGCTTTGCTAAAGTACAAGTAGGCTGTGTGACCTTAGGTGTATTTGGCATGACCTCAGTACCTTGGAACGAGCTAGACGAACCGATAGATGATGAGCCTATACCTGATTTTATCAAACAATTTAAAATGAGCTGGCAGTGGCAACAAATAGCACAAAGTATAGTAAACCAATACCAAGACGATGTTGACTACATGGTAATGCTAAGCCACTTAGGTGAAGGCTTAGACATTGATATGGCAACCGATGTAAGCGGTATTGATTTAGTGTTAGGCGGACATACCCACGGCGGTGAAAGTTATAATACGCTCGAGAACGGCGCTGTGGTTATTCAGCCAGATTTTTACGCCAAAGGCATCACCGATATTACTCTTACGTTTAACTTGCAAGATAAAACATCGCCAACAATAGATTACAGCACCATTGAAACTGACAGCATTAGCGAACGTGATGAACCAACTAAGCTGGCAATTGATGAAATTATGGGCCGCTATGCGCCTGATGCAAACACAGAAATTGCTATTTCTGAAAACTACCCAAGTAGTTTAGAACTTGCAGAAATAACGGCTTTAGCTGCAGCCCATGCAAGTGATATAACGGCGGCCCTGCTTAACCCAGGATTAGTACAAACAAGGTGGACACCAGGGACCTTAACACAAGAAGACTTTCATAAAGCCTACTATGTTGAGCGCCAGCCCTCTAACACTCCTGGCTTTAATTCGTTATATAGCGTAACGGTTACAGGTAGCGATTTAAACACCATGTTTGCCAGTCAGCCAGATTGGTTTTTACTCAAACCAGATGATATACAAGCTGCGAGCACTTATCAGGTTGCGTTGTTTAAAGGCGCAGCACTTAATCCCGAGCTATTTTTTAGCGGTGTAACGTTTTCAAACGTTGAAGCCATTGACGAAGCATGGTGGTTACTCGATCAATATGCGCGTTTTAGAACAAGCCAGTGCTTATACCTAGATACCGATAATCAACTCTTTTCATGTAATGAGCAAAGCACTGTCACAGTGTGGAATTTTGATGATGCAAATAGCCCTTTGGCAGCAGATTATGGCCCTTCAGTATTGAGCTATTTTGACCCAGAACAAACAAACTGGGGCCCTGAAGAAACGCAATATAATACAACTCAAGCACTTGGTATTGCTGATTTTGCTGATGGCAGCTCAGGTGTAATGGCGTTTTCACGCCACGCCCCTACCGAGGGGTTATTAATAACCTTAAATACACCTGCCAATGGTGATTATGCAAGTGAAGGAATGGTTTCTGATTACACCTTAGTAATGGATTTATATTGGCCAGAAGAAGGCAAAGATATTTATCGCGCTATCATGCAAGCAAACACACAAGATTACCTCACTGATGATGCCGATATGTTTATCGACCCAACCGGCGGTTATGGTAAATCAACCAGTGATAGTGGTTACTTTGGACAAACAGAGCCTGAAAACTGGCACCGAGTTGCATTTGTATTTTATACCGCCCCCAGTAATGGGGTATTTGAAGTGTACATAGACGGCGAGCTTGCTGGTGTTAAAGAAGACGGTGAAATAAATAACACCTGGGCATTAACGTCATCTGTTTTACTCTTTACAGATAACAACTTTGAAACAGTGCCCGGTTATTTAAACGCCCTTTTATATGCTGGGCGCGCCCTGACTCGAGACGAAATTAAAAGCATAGGCAGCGCACAATCAAAGCTGACATTTACCCCTACAACACGGGTATTAAACCAAGCTATTGAGCGCCATTACCAAGCAGCTCCAACCGTAACACCTAATCTTTGGCTCGAGCAGCGCAACACGTTTTTTAACAATCGCACACAAAGTGTAAACAATTAAATACAAAAAACATTACGTAACTACATTTTTAAAAGAGGTTTTATTTTTATAAAACCTCTTTTTTATTTATTTATATCAACACCTTAAACTTTAATAAACTAAAAGCATCAAGCTAATAAATGCTCGTTTACCCTAAAGCGTAAGGTATAAACCTATTGACTAAGTAAACGTCTTATTAAATTTACAGTTTGCTCAAATGCTAAATCTGCTCCCCCTCTTCCCCAAACTTAAAATCTAGTTGATTATCTAGCTCAACACGACAACAACACATAAACGCAGTAGCAATATTTATTGCAGGAGTAATAAAAATGAGTGAAGCAAATAATCCACTAGGTTTAGTTGGTATTGAGTTTACTGAATACGCAACACCTGATGCAGACTACATGGATAAAGTGTTTACTGATTTTGGTTTTTCAAAATTAAAAAATTTTAAAGGCAAAGATATTGTCTATTACAACCAAAACGACATTCACTTTTTACTAAATAACGAACGCGATGGTTTTTCTGCTGAATTTGCAAAAAGTCATGGCCCAGCAATTTGCTCTATGGGTTGGCGCGTTGAGGATGCACAGCATGCATTTGAAACAGCTGTAGCACGTGGTGCAAAACCCGCAACCGACTCAACCCATAAAGACTTACCTTACCCCGCCATTTACGGTATTGGCGATAGCCTGATTTACTTTATTGAGCAATTTGGTGATAAAGGGTCTATTTATGAGTCTGACTTTGAAGATTTATCATCACCTAATGTAGTTGAAGATAAAGGCTTTATACGTATAGATCACTTAACTAATAACGTTTACAAAGGCACTATGGAAACATGGGCAAACTTTTACAAAGACGTGTTTGGTTTTACAGAAGTACGCTATTTCGATATTAAAGGTCAAAAAACAGCGTTGCTATCGTATGCATTAAAATCACCGTGTGGCACCTTCTCAATTCCTATTAATGAAGGTAAAGGCAATGACAACAACCAAATTGACGAGTATTTAGGCGAATATAATGGCCCTGGTGTACAACATCTCGCGTTTTTAACTGACGATTTAGTTAGCTCGCTTGATAAGCTTGATAAATCGACCATTGCTACTTTAGACATTATTCCTGAGTATTACGACACTATTTTTGACCGTGTGCCGTGGGTTGCAGAAGATAAAGAAAAAATTCGCGAGCATCAAATATTAGTCGATAGCCAAAGTGAAAACTGCTACCTATTACAAATTTTCTCTAAAAACCTATTTGGACCTATTTTTATAGAAATGATCCAACGTGTAGATGATGGTGGTTTTGGTGAAGGTAATTTCCAAGCATTGTTTGAGTCAATTGAGCGAGACCAAGAGCGCCGCGGCGTTTTATAACTTTTTTGAGTAAATTAAAAGCAGCGATCTTCGCTGCTTTTTGTCGTTTTAATATTTAAAAAGTAGGGTGCAAGATACAAGTATGCTTAAATAAATGCATGCACCCAACATCAAACCTAAAGGATAAGTAATGAGCCAAATTAACGAAACCCACGACATTAATTTAACTAGCTGGGTAGAGTCGGCCAATATTAAAGGCTGTGACTTCCCGATTCAAAATTTACCTTTTGCAGAATTTCGTACTAAAAACACAAATGAAGAATTTAGAGGCGGGGTTGCTATTGGCGATCAGGTTATTGATTTAGCAAAATTGAGCCACTTAAACATTTTTACCGGTGATGCTAAAACAGCTCTGGATGCAGCAAGCGAATCAACACTAAATACATTTATGGGTTTAGGGGAGCAATACTGGTCAGCACTGCGCTTAGCGCTTTCAAAAGCATTGCGTGAAGGCGCACAGCAACAAAAAGAAATGCAAAGTACCCTTATTGCTCAAGCTGATATAGAGTTTTCACTGCCGTGTCGTATTGGTGATTACACCGACTTTTATACCTCAATTTACCATGCAACCGCCGTTGGTAGCTTGTTTAGACCAGACAACCCGCTTTTACCAAACTATAAATGGGTGCCGATTGGCTATCATGGCCGCTCTTCATCTATTGATGTATCGGGGCAAACGTTTCACCGCCCTAAAGGGCAAACTAAAGCGCCCGATGCAGATACCCCATCATTTGGCCCATGTAAACGCCTAGATTATGAGTTAGAGCTTGGTATTTACTTAGGCAAAGGCAATGCGTTAGGTGATGCTATCGCCATTGAAAACGCTGAAAACCATGTATTTGGTTTTTGTGTATTTAATGATTGGTCAGCACGAGATTTACAAGCATGGGAATACCAACCATTAGGCCCGTTTTTAGCTAAAAACTTTGCATCAACCGTATCGCCTTGGATTGTCACCACTGAAGCACTTGCACCTTTTAGAACTAGCTGGACACGTGATGAAAACGATCCACAGCCAATGCCGTACCTAGAATCTGCCGCTAACCGCGAGCAAGGTGCATTTGATATTCAAATGGATGTTAAAATTCAGACTCAAAAAATGCGTGATGACAACCACCAACCTACGCAGGTCTCTGCCTCAAGCTTCAAACATTCATATTGGACTGTGGCGCAAATGGTGACCCATCACACTGTAAATGGCTGTAACTTTATGCCAGGTGATATGCTCGGCTCTGGCACGCAGTCAGGCCCTACACATGAAGAAGCGGGTTCTTTATTAGAGCTTTCTCGTGGTGGTAAAGAAAAAATAACCCTGAGTAATGGTGAGCAGCGCAGCTTTTTAGAAGATGGCGATAATGTAATTATGCGCGGCTGGTGCGAAAAGCCAGGCTATGCCCGTATTGGCTTTGGTAGTGTAGAAAGCACAGTATTACCTGCTAAATAACTTATTGGTTATTGATATGTCCTAAATAAGCAAACACATTTGAGGACAACACATAGCAAATAAAAAAGCCACCTAGTTAAACTAGGTGGCTTTTTCGTATCTAAAGTACGGGTTTATTAAAGGTCTTTTTCAACCTCATCAAATAGCGCAGTAATATTTGGCGCTGGCTCTTTCGTCGCTAAGCTTACAACGACAATTGCAATACTTGCTAAAATAAAGCCTGGTACAATTTCGTACATGTAACTGCTTAAGCTTTGCCCATCAATCATAAATGGTGAGTAAATCCAAAACAGAACCGTACCAGCACCAACAACCATACCTGCTAGTGCGCCTTCAAAGTTCATGCGTTTCCAGTACAGGCTAAATAAAACCAGTGGGCCAAATGCCGCACCAAAACCTGCCCATGCATTACTTACTAAGCTTAATATTGAGCTGTCTCTATCGTACGCTAAGTAAATAGCACACAAAGCGACTGCTGCTACACTAATACGCCCTACAGTAACAAGCTCTGTGTCGCTTGCTTCTTTGCGTAAAAACGTTTTGTAAAAATCTTCAGTTAACGAACTTGAGCTAACAAGTAACTGCGAAGAAATTGTACTCATGATTGCAGCTAAAATAGCCGCCAATAAGAAACCAGCAATTAATGGGTGGAATAATAACTCAGAAAGAATTAAGAAAATGGTTTCTGGGTCTTCAACAACAATGTTGTTTTCATAAGTGTACGCGGCACCAAATAAACCAGTACCCACAGCACCAATTGCTGCAACTATCATCCATGTCATACCAATACGGCGAGCCGTTGGCATATCTTTTACGCTACGCACCGACATAAAACGTACAATAATATGAGGTTGACCAAAGTAGCCCAAGCCCCACGCCATTGCCGAAATAATCCCTAATGCAGAGCCTGCACCTATCCAATTAAGCATATCGGGGTTAACGCTATGAAGCGTTGACTCTAGCGGTTGATCTAATAAAGAGTAAGCAACGGTCGGTACCAGTATCAAGGCAATAAACATAATACAGCCTTGCACAAAGTCAGTTAAGCTAACGGCTAAGAAGCCACCAAATAAGGTATATAAAACAACAACACCAGTGGTGATGTATAAACCCATTTCGTAACTTAAGCCAAACGAGCTTTCAAACAATTTACCGCCTGCTACAACACCTGATGATGTATAAAGTGTAAAGAACACAATAATTACTACCGCAGAAACTACACGTAAAAGGTTTGATTTATCATTAAAACGATTAGAGAAGTAGTCTGGGATTGTGATTGAGTCGTTTGCTTTTTCAGTGTAAACACGCAAACGAGGCGCAACTAAAAAGTAGTTTAACCACGCACCAATAACCAAGCCTATTGCTATCCATGTGCTACTAAAGCCAGTAACGAACATAGCGCCAGGTAAGCCCATTAAAATCCAACCACTCATATCCGATGCGCCAGCAGATAATGCTGCAACACTTGGAGATAAGCTACGTCCACCTAGCATATAACCCGAAACATCACTTGTAGACTGTTTGTATGCATAAAGTCCAATGCCAAGCATGACTATAAAATACAATACCAGTGAAATAATCATTCCTGTTTCCAAATTCGCCTCCACAAAGTTGTATAAAACAGGCTTTTAATCCTAATAATGACTCTTAAAATATTATAATAAAGACACTATTGGGGTAAAAACCATCCGTCTTGACTATACCATGCTTAAAGGTGATAACTCCAACTTGTTACACTGAAGTGAACAAAAAACAGCCGCATTGACTATTTAACCCTCAAACACCCGATATACGGTAAATTTATTTACATATATAGCTAATATTTAATAACAATTCATTAAATCAATAATAATTACCTAATGCTATTTCGAACGTTTTGCCATATATTATAGCCATTGCTAATAATTATTATTTTGTACGGAACTATTTATGTATTTTTATGCTGCACGCCAACCTATTTTAGACCGCGAAAAGGAGCTTGTTGGATACGAGTTATTATTTCGTGATGGCGTTGATAATGTATTTCCAGACATAGACGGTGACGAAGCAACAACGAAACTAATCGAAGGGAGTCAGTTTAATTTTGGCTTAGAAGATTTAACTGGCAACAAACCCGCCTATATTAACTTTACCCTAGAAACCTTACTTAAAGGTTACCCTACTATGTTAGGGAAAGAGACGGTCGTTGTAGAAATCCTTGAAACCGTGCAACCAGGTAAGCGCTTACTGGCTATTGTTAAAGATTTAAAAGAAAAAGGCTACACCCTAGCGCTTGATGATTACATTCACCAACCAGTATGGCGCCATTTTTACCCGTTTATCGATATTTTAAAAATAGACTTTTTAACCACTGATGAAGATGCAATAAAAACCATAATTAACGATATTAAAGCCTATCCACACATCAAGCTTTTGGCTGAAAAAGTAGAAACCTATGAAGCCTATAATTTAGCTCTTGAGCTTGGGTTTGAATATTTTCAGGGGTTCTTTTTTTCAAAGCCTGAAATGGTACAAAGTAAAGCACTGCCGCCATCAGAAATGGCATTAGCAGAGCTGCTTTACGAAACCTCATCTGTTGAAATGGATCTTAAAAAGATAACCGATGTGTTTGAACGTGACGTAAATCTATCTTACAAGTTATTGCGTTATTCAAACTCAGCTGCGTTTGCGCGCAGAGCCGAAATAAACACAATCAAACAAGCACTCATCGTCCTTGGCGCTAACGAAATTAAAAAGCTGTTATCTTTATTATTCGCAGCGCAAGTTTCTGCCGATAAACCTGTCGAGCTAATTAGGCTTTCGCTAACACGTGCACGATTTGGTGAACTACTTGCTATTTCACACGGGCAGTTTAAAGATACCGGTATGGCCTTTTTAACTGGCATGATGTCGCTTATGGACGCCATTTTAGATGAAACCATGGAAAGCGTTATGCAAAAGCTCCCGCTGTCTGCAGAGATAAAAGCTGCGCTATTGAATGACGAAGGCCTGCTTGCTCAGTATCTAAACTTGGTTAAGTTTTATGAGCACGCAGATTGGGAAGCCGCCAACGAAATTGCTAAACAATTAAATTTAGGCGAAGAAGTTGCCAACGCATACCATGACGCCTTAACCTGGGTTAATGAGCAAATGCAGCTGATGGTTAAAGAATAATAAACATTAGAGCTTATTTAAGCTCAAAATACACATAAAAAATGCCAGCAATTGCTGGCATTTTTTATAGCTGTTATTTATAGGCTTTCTAAGAAGTCTTCATCAAAGTCTTCAGGCTCTTCTTTGATTGGTGGGTTGCCGTCGTATAGCTCATAAAGCTGACGCTGAAAGTATATGTCTTTAACAAATAAATACGGGTCAAGAGAGTCATTAAGTAGGCCTTCTTGCGGGATAAGTGAAGCACGAGCTTCGACCGCTTTAAGCGCAAAAACTAAAATAGTTTGAGGCGTAGTCAGAGCGATTTCTGGTAACACAAAGTTATCAACTACATCGCCTGTTAAGTTACGTGCTGTAGTCGGTCCCATTGCTGGCAGCATAATATATGCGCCATCGCCAACGCCCCACACGCCCAATGTTTGGCCAAAGTTTTCATCTACCAGCTCAAGTCCAAGCGAACTTGCAACATCAAAAATACCAAACACACCTACCGTAGAGTTAACTAAAAAACGCGCTAAACTCACGCCTGCGTTGCCCGCTTTACCTTGTAGCCCTGCGTTTATCATATCAACAGGCGCACTAATATTATCGGTAAAGTTAACAATCCCATTGCGTACAGGTACAGGGGTCACTTCTACATACCCTACAGCCACAGGGCGTAAAATATAAGCATCAAGAATATCCATATTAAAGTCGTACAATGGACGGTTAATGCTTTGTAGCGGGTCGCGCTCATCAACTTTGTTTTCTGGTACTTGTGCACATCCGGCTAGCACCAATAAACATAAAAAAGTAAAACTATGCTTTAACATCTAATGTCCTTAAGGTATTAATGTATCAATTTGAAGTTGGTAGTCACTTACGTTTTCACGTTGTAGTGTCTCAGAGTGACCCTCTAACTCACCACTACTTGGCATAACTGACTCATCGATTGAGATCCGCGCTGTGATCACAATATCTTTAGCACTTGATAAGTTTAACCCATCAACCATTGCATTAGCATCAGTGAGTTGCACCGTTAGCGGAAAGCTGTATTCATTTAGTTTAACAACCGCTAATGGCATAGGAGAGCCTTGAGCAGCCTTGGCAAAAATAAATAAAGTCCCCTGCTGTGGCTGCTTATCGAAAAGCTCATCTGCTAAGCTCACAGTAACACTAATAGCACTATTAGCAGAGACCGGTATTACAGAGCCCTCATTTTGCATTTGTTGCTCTATATCGGAAATACGCTGCGCTATCATTGAGTAACGCGTATCGCTTTTATCCATGCTTGCAAGTAATACTTCAAACGCCGCTTTGGCTTGCGGCCAGTCCTTGCGCTCATAGGCAATAAGCGCTAATAAAGAAATAGCATCAAGGTTTGTTGGTTCAACCTTTAGTACTTTAGATAGCATACCCGCTGCATGCGTCATGTTCTCTTCACTGCCTTCAAGCAGTAAAACTTGGCTGTAGCTAATGAGTACTTGCATGTTGTCTGGATTCATTCGAAGGGCTTTATCAAACGATTGCTGCGCCATATCAAATTCGTTTAACGACATGGCTACACGTCCAAGCAACATCCACGCAACTTCGTCATCGCCTGATTCACTAAGCTTAGTGCGCAGCGCTAAAGCAAACGCTTGCAACTCGTTTTGAGTTAGTGGCTCACCTTTTTGCATTACCGCACGCTCGCCATAATCTGCAAGGTTATCCATTGCATCATACCACGCTGCTATTTGCTGCTGGCTCCCTGTAAAGGTGTAAAAAACACCGGTGAGGGCTAATAAAAATGCTGCGCCTGTTAAAGCAAAAATACGGTTATTACCTTTGCTATTAAGCGATTTTTCTGGCGAAAGCTCGTTCAATAAACGACGTTTTAGCTCAATAACCGATTCACTGTGGCTTTGTGCATCAATACGTTGATTGTCTAAGTCGTTTTGCAGCTCAACTAAACGCTGCTCGTAAATGCTGATCAATTCTGCATTAGCATTGTGAGTAATGGTTTGCACGCGCTCTTTTTTTAAAAAAGGCAACATAATAAAAGCCAGTGCAATTAGTGTGAGTAAAGCAAAACACGCCCACATTAAAATCATTAATTTTGCTCCTGACGTTTATTTTCTGCAATTAACTTAGCAAGTTTTGCTTCATCATCGCTGTTCCAGGTTTGCTTAACTGACGCCTTACGCTGGCGAATTACAATAAAACCAAAACCCAAAATAACAATAAGCACAGGTAAAACCCAAAGTACTAATGTGGCCGGTGTTACAGGCGGATCGTAATGAACAAAATAACCGTATCTGTCTATCATGTAATCGATTACTTCGTCTTTTGTTTTACCTTCTTTTACCAGCGCTAGCACCTTGTCGCGTAAATCTTTTGCAACAATGGCATCAGAGTCTGCAATATTTTGGTTTTGACATTTAGGGCACCTGAGCTCTTTGGTTAACTCTTCAAAGCGCACAGCTTGTTGGTTATTGTCAAACTGGTAGCGATCTTGCTCGGCATACACTGCCATACTTATAAAAAAGCTCAGGGTTAATAAAAACACTCGCATTAATTTAGCTCCTGCATAACAGGGGCAAATTTAGCACGCCATACGCGCGGGTTTAGATCCCCTGTATGGTGTAATAAAATTTTACCCGTTTTATCCACTAAAAATGTTTCAGGGGCACCTGATACACCTAAATCAAGTGACAAGGTACGGTGCAAGTCTAAAATATTAAACTGGTATGGGTCGCCAGCACGGCTGAGCATATCGCTCACATCGGTGCGCAAAGCCTGCATATCGAATGGGCCATCAAAATCGGCATCGTACCCTTGTACATAGTACAAACCAATAATTTTTACGCCTTGCTCACGTAGCTTAGTTAAATACCCAAGTTCAACTAAACATGTAGGGCACCAAGTCCCCCATACATTAAGTAAATAAACTTCGCCTTTTAGGCTTTCATCTGTCCAGCGCTTATCATCTTGCATTAAATCAGGCAGGTTAAACGCAGGCATCGTTTGGCCTAGTCGTCCGGTTTGAATTTCACGCGGGTTGGCAAACAAACCTTGATACAAAAATACACATAAAAATATGAATATTAATAACGGTGCTAAAGCTAAAATTTTACGGTTCATTACGCATTCTCCAACGCTTTTTTGCGTGTACTTGCTGATGTACGGTAGCGTTTATCGAATAAAATCATAAACCCTGCAAGCGATATAAGTACACCGCCTATCCACATCCAACGCACGAAAGGTTTGTGATAAATACGCAGTGACCATGCCCCTTTACTTAATTGCTCTCCGAGCGCTAAATATAGGTCGCGAGTAAAGCCGGCATCAATTGCCGCTTCGGTCATAAATTGCATACCAATATCGTATTTGCGTTTTTCTGCGTGCAGCTCAGTCACTAGCTTATCGTTATTAAATACCGACACTACACCAGCATGTCCACTGTAGTTAGGGCCGCGTATTGCTTTAACGCCATCAAATCGGTATTCGTATTGATTAAGCGTAACAATATCGCCTTGCTTCATAGAAACATCACGCTCTACCGAGTACGCCGAAGTAAGTGTTACGCCAGCAATAACAAATGCTAAACCAACGTGACCTAGCACCATAGCCCAGTAGCTAATGCCTAAACGTTTAATGCCTTCTTTTAGCGTCCCGTGAACCGACGCCTTGGCGTATAAATCTATGGCAGTAGATACAGCAACCCATACACCTAATGTGGTGGCTAATAATGTAAGTGGTTTTACGACATCGTAGCTTGAGAACAACCACGCACAGGTAATAACAACACTTATTAACACACCTATTAATACTTTATTTTGTAGTACAGCCCACTTGTTTTGTTTCCAACGAAGAAAAGGCCCTATTCCCATTAATATGGCAAATGGTACTAATAAAATGGCAAACATTTTATTAAAGAACGGTTCGCCAATAGAAATACTGCCTAGGCCCATTTCTTTATGCACCATAGGTAACAAAGTACCTAAAAGAACAATTAATGTGGCTACCACTAAAAAGATGTTGTTAAGCCATAAGGCCACTTCGCGTGATACAAACTTGTAACGGCCTTCGCTTTTAACTTGTGATACGCGCAGCGCATACAACGATAAACCGCCGCCAACAACAATGCCTAAAAAGGCTAGAATAAATAAACCTCTATCGGGGTCAGTGGCAAATGCATGCACCGATACAATAATGCCTGATCGAACAATAAAGGTGCCTAATAAGCTTAGGGAGAATGCAGCGATGGCAAGCAGCACAGTCCACGATTTAAATACACCGCGCTTTTCTGTCACGCTCAAAGAGTGCAATAAAGCCGTAGCGACTAGCCAGGGCATAAGCGATGCGTTTTCTACCGGATCCCAAAACCACCAGCCACCCCAGCCAAGCTCAGAGTAAGCCCACCAGCTGCCTATGGTTATTCCTAAACTTAAAAAGCCCCAAGCAGTCATCGTCCATGGGCGAGACCATTTAGCCCAGGTGTTATCAAGTTTACCTGTTAAAAGTGCTGCAATAGCAAATGAAAACGCAACCGATAACCCTACATATCCCATATACAGTAATGGCGGATGAATGATCATACCAGGGTCTTGTAGTAGCGGATTTAAATCACGCCCTTCAACAGGAAAATACGGCAGTAAGCGTTCAAATGGGCTTGAAAGCAGTAGTGTGTACATCATAAAACCGACACCTAAAAAGCCAAGCACACCTAAAACACGTGCACGCAACACCCAAGGTAGCGATTTAGAACGCATAGCAACTACGGCAGTCCACCCTGCTTGCATTACAAGCCACAGTAAAATAGCGCCTTCGTGCCCACCCCACGTAGAGGTAATTTTATAATACCAAGGCAAAGTACTACTTGAATGGTACGCCACATAAGATACCGTAAAGTCATCTGTTAAGCTGGCATAGATAAGCGCAGCAAACGAGAGAAGTACAAAAGCAAATTGGCCAACGGCTAAAGACGGGGCCGCACGCATTAAACGAAGATTACCGGTATGCGCGCCCCACAGCGGAAAAATACACAGTAAAACGCTTAGCACCATGGCAAGCGTTAAAGAAAAATAACCAAGTTCTGGGATCATATTAGCTACCGCTATCTAGGTTGTATTTTGGTTTTTCGTGTTTAATTCCTTTTACGGCTTCTGCTACTTCTGCTGGCATGTATTCTTCATCATGCTTAGCCAGTACTTCAAAAGCTTCAATCACGTTTGGTTCTACAAGCACACCTTGCGCTACAATACCTTGGCCTTCGCGAAATAAGTCAGGCAAAATGCCTTGGTATTTAATTGTTACCAATGGCCCGGTATCAATCAATTTAAAGCTGACTTGTAAACTTTGTTCATTACGAATGACAGAACCCGGCACAACCATACCGCCAATACGCAACTTTTGCCCTATTTGCGGTTTTTCTTTATCTGGGCCTTTGCCGTCTATTAGCTCGCTTGGTGTATAAAATAAGTTTATGTTTTCTTGTAGTGCATAAAGCACTAGGCCTACAGAGGCACCAATACCAAACAGTACTGCAATAATTACCAATAGGCGTTTTTTACGTCTTGGGTTCATGAGATTTGTTCCTGCTTCGCTTTTTTAATTCGCGCTTCGCGCGCAACTTGCTGCTCTACTGAGGCCATAATACGTTTTGTATCACGTAAAGAGCTAAATAAAATGCCCAACAAAATTAAGGCGCATGTACCAAATGAAAGCCACACATAAAACCCGTAGCCTCCCATTGCAATAAAATCAGAAAAAGAGTCAAACTGCATAATTTACCCCTTACTTAACAAGGCTCGAACCCAAGGTCGATGCTTTTCACGTTGTAATATTTCATTTTTAAGGCGAATTAACGTTACAGTGCCCACAAACGCTGCAAATGCTAAAATATTTACCATAAGCGGCCAAAACATACTTGGGTCAATGGCTTTTGTATCAAGCTTTGTGATTGTTGCGCCTTGGTGCAGGGTGTTCCACCACTCTACGGAGTAGTGAATAACAGGTAAATTAATTACCCCTACAATGGCTAAAATAGACGCTGCGCGCCCTGCTGATTTTTTATCTTCAAAGGCATGGTAAAGCGACAGCACGCCTAAGTATAAAAACAATAAAATAAGTTCAGAGGTTAAACGTGCATCCCATACCCACCAAGCACCCCACATAGGTTTACCCCATGCAGCGCCGGTAATTAAGGCAATAGCTGTAACACATGCTCCCACCGGGGCAATAGCAATTACAGCAAGTTCAGCGTTACGTAATTGCCACACTAAAGCGACAATAGCTGCTATAGCCATAGAAGAGTATGCGCCCATAGACAAAATAGCCGATGGAACATGAATGAAAATAATACGGTAGCTGTCTTTTTGTTGATAATCAGCTGGTGCAAAACCTAAGCCCCAAATCCAACCAACAAGCATACTTATAACCGTAACAACGGCAAAATAAGGCAGTAACGTATTACATAATTGATATGCGCGCTCTGCTTTTGCGTAGGGATGTAACCACTTCCACATATTAACTTACACTCACTTTTAATGCTGACGATATGGCGATGGGTGCACACATAATAGCAACTACTAACATGGCCCCAAGAATGGCAAGCTGCCCGCTATAATCCAGCGACATAGTACTGGTATCAATGGCTGACGTTGCAAAAATTAAAACAGGAATATACAAAGGCAACACTAATAGGCTCATTAAAATGCCGCCTTTTTGTAATCCCACAGTAAGGCCAGCCCCAATTGCACCAATAAAGCTTAATAATGGCGTGCCTAATAATAATGTTAATACGGTCGCTAACAGCGCAGAGCTCTCTAAATTAAGCAATAAAGCAAATAACGGTGTCATTAATACTAATGGTAAACCGGTAACAACCCAATGCGCCGCGACTTTAGCCAACACGGTGAGTGATAGCGGGTACGATGATGCAATTAACTGCTCTAACGAGCCATCGTTATAGTCGTCTCTGAATAATTTATCGAGTCCAAGCATGGTAGAGAGCAAAGCTGCTACCCAAATAATACCTGGCGCCATTCTGTTTAATAGACCGGGCTCTGGGCCAATTGCTAACGGAAATAAAGAAATAACAATGAGAAAAAACAAGATAGGATTGATAATTTCAGCACGCTGGCGAAACGCAAGCTTTACATCTTTACTAAATACCGCACTAAACAGCAGCCAATATGAATGTTGACGAGTCATCAGTAACGATACTCCAAGGTCACCGTTTGTAGGTTTTCAAACTGTGTTGTTAAATCTTGATGGGTTGTTAGTAAAATAGCGCCACCACTTTTTAAATGCTCAGAAAAACGTTGTTGTAAAAATGCAACGCCATTTTTATCAAGTGCAGTAAAGGGTTCATCAAGCACCCATAGTTTTGCATCGCTTAACCATAATCGCACTAAAGCGACACGACGCTGCTGCCCTGCAGAGAGCATTCTTACCGGCACATCTTCAAGGCCCACTAAGCCAAGCTTAGCTAAAATTGGATATAAGTCGGGCTCATTTGTATAGCCGTTAATGTGCAACCAATGGCGTACGTTTTCCAGTGCGCTGAGCTGCACATTGACACCGGTTTTATGGCCTATAAATAGCAGGTCTGTGGCGTACTCTTCATAATGCTTGGTAATAGCTTGCTGGTTATAAAAAATAGCGCCTTCATCAGGCACACTAAAGCCTGCGACAATACGCAATAATGATGTTTTGCCAGCCCCGTTAGGACCCGCTAATTGCATGATTTGACCGCTATTTAGGCTAAAATTAAGATCCGCAAACAAACAACGTTCTTGCTTGATGCAGGTGACGGACTTAATGTGTAACAAGATGACGTTTCTCTATGCCAAAAATTAGGCGTTAGTCTACCATAATGATAGGGCAATACGAATATTGCTTTAAAATCGATTCACGAAAATTAGCGAAAACTTGATTTAAAATAATGAATAATCCAACGCAAATCACATTATCTAATTCATTGGTTAATAACCAAAGCGCCCCGAGCACTTCGCACGAATTAGTACAATTACCAGAGCAGGTACTTGCGGCTAAAAATATTCAGTTTTCAAAAGGCTCAATTACACTCGATGTTTTAATAGATAAACACTGGCAAACACTACGCTTAGGCATAGCGCATGCCCCTCAAAATACAGACAAAATAGCAAGTGCTAACATACAGCTCAGCGCTGATGGAAAGCAGCTAAATATTACTCCCAACAATACTAATATTACACTTAGCAACGCATCACAACTGCAGCGTTTTTTAAATTATGTTAGTACCGGTAGTGAAATACAAAGTAAACCCTTGCCAGTCAATGTACAGCTTTCGCCGTCACCGCAGCTTATGATACCTAGCCTTAATGCCAGTATTGCAATTAACAAAGAAACCGCACAGCTGTTAAATACCGAGCAGCCATTACAGGTACTTATTAATACAACCAATAAGGGCGCACAAATAAATGTTATTAACCGCTTTGCTGACACCGTCCATACTCAAACTCTCAGCCAACATAAAATTTCGCAGCTATTAACTAACTTACTGCCCAGCGCGCAACTACAAGCAACGCCTAAATTAGCTATTATTTCGCACCCTCAGCATAGCGGCTCGTTCACAACCCCGATAACCAATAAACAGCTTAGTGAATTGCCTAGCAAGCCCGTGGCAGTCAATATTACTAATCAAGCAGATAAGCTGCTCATTAAAACTAACTTACCTAAAATGCAGGTCGCACTTAATAACTCATTTAGTAAACCCTTTACCGACTTGGTTTTATCACAGCAGCAAAATGCAGCCAGTCCCCTCGCTGATAAAACAAGCCCGCAGTTAAGTGCACAAAGCCCTATAAAGTCATGGCTACAAAGTAGCTTTAGTGATATAAAAACGCGAATTAACGATGCCGTTAAATACTTTGAAAACAAACCCTTTGCGAGTAAAACGCCACCTTTGCAGGCTCAACAAGCTAAGCTTGATGTAAATAAAACGCCTACACCAATAAACACACTAACAAACCCTAATTTAAGCAAGCTAAATATAACCGCAGAAGTGGCTAATCATTCTTTTACCCCTAACAGCCTTTTAGCTAAACACTTTGCGCAGCTACCTCCTTTAGTGCAAATAACCCAGCAATTAAAGGCGAGTGTGACGTTATGGCAATCAGCAAACAATAAAGCTCAGCCCCAAGCAGTGAGCACCCAACCAACAAATGTACGTACGCAAGGCAACGCTTCTGTGCCGCTGAGTTTAAAAACACTACATGCCACAACTTCACAGGTAAATACTCCTAACCAACCCAGTTTGTCTCACTCACTTTTTAACACAGCTGTAAGTCAGCAGTTACAACCAACAGAGGCTAAACTTTTAACCTCGCTTTTAAATTTGCCAACAGAGAGTGAGCGCCCAAATAGCGCTTCCAACCCTAAAACATTGTTGAGTAGCCAAATTACTGACATAGCAAGTAAAGCTACTCAAAATACACCTGATCTTACGCGTTTAGTGAATCAAGCTTTTAATAGAATGGTCTCCAGTACTAATGTGCACCCAGCCACCATACAGCGAGAGCTTTTAAGTACCTTACAACCGCTTACTACGCCAAACGACACACTACAAAGTAGCTTTACAAAAGGGCTTGAGCAACTTGCGGTTACTATTTTAGCGGCGCCAATAATAAGCCAATCAAGTACTTCGCTAACGTTTAATAACCACACAGGCGTGGATGCCCTACTTAATGTGCTTTTACCTACTTTTAAAGTAGGTAATGGCGCGGATAAACTATTAGAGCAACTTCAACAAACACAAATACAAGAGCTTGCCCCAGAGCTGCTACAAGTTAAAAATACCCTTAGCCAAGTACAAGTAACTACGCCAAACCAACAAAGCGACACAAACCCGCTAGCACAGTTTTTATTTCCGATGAAACTTCCGCCTGAAGCGGGACAAACAGAGATAACCTTAGGGCAATATAAAAAAGCCAGTGTAGATAAAACCGAAAAAAACGTGTGGTTTGTTAGATTAAATTTTGATTATGCACAGCAAGGGCAATTACAAATAGTGGCTGAGCTTATGGACAAAGCGCTCGATTGCCAGCTGCTTGCCTCTAGCCAAGAAGTAAGTGCAATTGCACACACTCACTTAGATAGCCTCAGGGCTAAATTAGCTCAGCATGGCTTGCAAGTAGGCGAGCTAAACTTAAAACGCGGAGATGCTAGTCATCAAGCGTTTTATCAATCGCATGCCATTATAAATATTAAGGTTTAACATGACTGACACCTCTAATTTAGCAGCAAATAATAAATCCGCGATTGGCCTGTTGTATGAAGCAGGAAGCACCCCCGCGGTAAGTGTAAAAGGGTTTGGCGAGTTGGCCGATGAAATAATCGCAGCAGCGAAACAAAAAGGCATTATGATCCACCAAGATGAAGCACTTGCTAAAACACTCTCACACTTAGAATTGGGAGAGGAAATACCTAAAGAGCTTTATTATGTTATTGCTGAATTGATTGCTTTTTCGTACGTGCTTCGTGGGCAGTTCCCACCTGGCTGGCAAGACTTTCAAGGTAAGCTAAATGTAAAGGCATAACTAGGTGGATAAATTATATCTCCCCATTTATTAAGTATTACTGCACATTGGTATTGTGTAGTTAAAAGCAAAAAAGACGCTAGGCGTCTTTTTGTTTATGTAACGAAAATAATAGTTCAGCTTCAGCCCTAGGAAGCTCACACTCGCGTATCACCTCATCTAAATCTGCGCCAAGCTCAACCATTTTAACAGCACGAGAATATATTTTTGCGTCTGGGTCATCATATTTTTGGGCAGCTTGTTGTTGCATCAACTCTTGATTTTGTTGCTCAACTTCAAGTACGCGCTTACCAATACTTAAAAGCCCTGTTCTGAGCTCAGACACTTCACTGCGTAATATATGTGTTTGCTCTGAGGTATCTTTTAATTGCTGTGATACCGCATTAAGCTCCGCCGACTGTTTATTTTTTAATGCAACAATTAGCGCCAGCGATATTAAACCTATCCCTAGCGCTGCTATTGCGATACTGAGTAACAACATAATTTTAGTGGTAAAGCTTAAATATCGCTTAACTCATCCCATTCGTCATCGCTAAGTAATTTATTTAAATCGACTAAAATAAGTAATTCGTTATCGCGGTTACATACACCTTGGATAAACTTAGCGCTTTCTTCGGTACCAACATTTGGGGCGCTGTCTATTTCAGAGCTGCGTAAATACACAACTTCAGAAACACTATCAGCTAAAATACCAATTACTTGCTCTTCTGCTTCAATAATTAAAATGCGAGAGTTATCAGTTGCATCTGCAGCAGGCAAACCAAAGCGTGCACGAGTATCAATAACAGTGACTACGTTACCACGTAAATTTATAATGCCAATAACGTATGAAGGTGCGCCAGGTACTGGGGCAATTTCGGTATAACGTAAAATTTCTTGCACCTGCATTACGTTTACGCCATACGTTTCTTCTTCAAGCTTAAACGTTACCCATTGTAAAATTTCATCGTTGTTATCTGCGTTTTTATTCGCTGATAATAGTCTATCTTCGCTCATGCTGTTACCCCGTAATGGTCGTTACTACTGACGGCTATCTAAGCCTTTTTCTAATAGTGCATTTAAATTATCTACATCTATTAAAGCACACATTTTTTCTTTAATAACACCGGCAAGCCAAGGGCGTTTGCCACTGTTTTTTCGCCATTTTACATCTTCTTTACTCAATGTAATGTTATTTATTAACTTTTCGGCCAATAAACCCCAGTTGCTATCGCCTAAGGTTATTAAATACTGATAATTAAGAGAGGCCTCTAACTTTTCATCGTACTTTTCAGGCATTACCCAACGGGCAGTATCAACTACGTTTAGCTTTTCATCTCTATTAAGCATAACGCCTTTAAACCACTTTGGCTTACCAAATAAATGATTTACTTCACCTAATTGATGAATTCCTCCAAGCGCTTTCAAAGGAACAGCCAATGTTAAACCAGCCACTTCAAAAAACAGAGCCTGAAATTCACCTTCAAAGTAATCTTCTTGGCTATGTAATAAAGGAGCAGGTTCTGTACTTAACTGGGTTTGCACCTCAGGTGTCTCTACTGGCTCAGGCTCAATAGGTGCCGGTGGCGAAATAGTGGCATCAGCCTCGCTATTACTCTCTTTTACTTGCTCAGAATAAAGCTGCTCGGTTACTTTTAATTGCGCTTTGGGCTTTAAAAGTACTTCGTCGTTTTGTAAGGCACTAGGTACTTGCTCAAGTAGCTTTGCTACAGGCTCAAGGTTTTCCTCAGGTTCGTCTTCGCATAATAGCGCCCCTAAGTATTGAGTCATTACTTTTTCATTAGCAAATAATTGCTTACTCATTCATTAACCTTGTCCAATTAAATAATCTAATAACGCTTTATAAGCGTAAACCCCACGCGAACGCGGGCAAAACTCTATGGGCACCTTTTGTGCAAGGCTTGCATCTCTAAACTTTGTATCAACGGGGATCACCCCTGGCCATACTTTATCTTTATATGTATTTTGCAACGTTTTGTAGGCTTCAAGCGACGCTTTAGTGCGCTTATCATACATAGTAGGGATTATAGTATATTGGTACTGTTTCGCTTGAGAGCTTTGCATTAACTCCATAGTGCGCATCATTCTATCAAGCCCTTTGAGCGCCAAAAACTCAGTTTGCACAGGCACTAAAATACGTTCGCTGGCGGCTAATGCGTTCACCATTAAAACACCTAAAACTGGCGGGCAATCAAGCAGCGCATAATCGTAATGTTCACTAATTTTTGCAAGTGTTTTTTTTAAAATTAAGCCCATCCCCGTTTTATTACCCATACTTCTATCGAGGGTTGCTATAGCCATCGTCGCGGGCAATATATCTAGGTTTTCCATGGTAGAGGGGCACAATGCTTGAAGTATTTCTTCACTTTGCATTGAGGTGCCGCGAGCAAAAATATCGTACACACTGACTTCTAAATCTTCAGAATCAATACCAAAATAGTACGTTAGTGAGGCGTGAGGGTCGGTATCAATGAGTAATACGCGTTTACCTTGCAAGGCCAAAATACCAGCAAGACTGACAGCCGTTGTGGTTTTACCTACACCGCCCTTTTGATTTGCTACTGTCCAAATCTTCACATTAAGTCCTAATTACTGTTCATTGCGCGTGGTGATTCTGATGCCACCATGAGGTAAACGAATTATTTTAATAGAGTTATCATCAGAGGGAAGTTCGACCTCTGGCTCAGGCGCAGCTTGTTGCACTTGCTCATCAGGCTCAGCTTCATTTTCGGTGGTTTGTTGTACTAAGCCATACTTAGAAAGCGCAATAACAACTTTACGATTCTCTGCTCTACCCGCTGCGGTGTCGTTATCGGCAAAAGGTGAGTATTGCCCATACCCCTCGATTGCCATTCGCGCTGGGTTAATTCCTAACGTTTCTAATTCAACTAAAATAGAGGTCGCCCGTGCAACTGACAACTCCCAGTTAGAGCGAAACATTTCATTGCGAATACTTTCGTTATCTGTGTAACCTCTTACCCTTATGTAGTTATCTACTGGGGCAATAATATCTTTTACAATTTTTACGACTTGCTTAGCTCGCGCATGGGCCACAGAGCTACCACTTGAGAACAGCATTCCTGAACTCAGCTCAATAATAAGCCAATCTTGGTTGAGCTCTAAACTGGCTTCTCCATCACGAATTTCATCAATAAGTGCTGAATGTAGTTTAGTTAACAAACTATCGAGTGGTTTACCTAAATGTTTTTGTTTTATATTGCTTGTATCACTATGTCCATCTAGCAGCTCTGGGCCAGACTCCTGTTTTTGAATGCTCTCACCGTACAATATCTCTTGCTCTGGGGTAACACGGTCAGTAAGTAGCCCTTCGCCTGTCACGCCCTCACCTTGTTGCGATTGTTGTCTTGCTGATTTGTCAAAAACCTGTTCTAGGGAGTCGGAGAGGATTTGAAAACTTTCTTCTTTATTTATGGCAATGGCATACATAACCACAAAAAAGGCAAACATAATGGTCATGTAATCAGCATAAGAGACTAACCAACGTTCTGTATGTTGATTTTTTTCAGCTGATTGACGTAAGCGCCGGCGTAACATAAAAGTTACTCTACCACGACATTAGGGCGCTCTGTGCGATAAGCTTCAAGCTTTAATTCTATGTTTATAGGACTTTCGCCAAGGCTTATAGCAATCACCCCTTCGGCCATCATTTCATGGTAAAGCATTTTTTGCTCTACTCGCTGCTTAAGCTTATTGGCCATAGGTAAAAATAATAAGTTAGCTAAACCCACCCCATATATTGTTGCAATAAATGCGGTGGCGACCCCTGCACCTAGCTTTTGAGGGTCGGTAATAAATGACATTGCTTGAATAAGGCCAAGTACAGCCCCTAAAATACCTATAGTTGGACTATATCCGCCCATGGCTTCGTACACTCTACTTGCTTCAAGTAAGCGGTCTCGTTCAAGCATTAAATCTATTTCTAAGGTGTCGCGTAGCTTTTGCTCCGAACACCCATCTACTAGTAAGCTAAGCCCTTTTGCTGCATAAGGATCTGGGTGACTAAGTGCCTCTTTTTCAAGCGCTAAGTACCCTTCCTGGCGAGCTTTATGCGACCACGTTTTAATTTGCTCTATGGCTTGCTCAATATTGTACTGGGGTGAAAAAAATACCCAATGGCTCATGCTTAGCGTTTTTTTAAAGGTGCTTGTCGCCGTTTGCAACATAACAGCCCCTAAGGTGCCGCCAAGTACAATAATAAGTGCAGGGCCATTAAATAACGCCGTGACAACGCCACCCTCTAAAGAGTAACCAATCGCTATAGCGCCCAGCGCAATGATTAACCCTAAAACAGAGAGCTTATCCACAACCAGTCTCTCTTTTTATTCTTGCTGCTACGTCGTTTAACGCTAAATGCTCAGAGGCAAGCCCAGCGTTGGCAATAGCTTGAGGCATACCGTATACCACACAGCTTTTTTCATCTTGCGCCCAAATTGTTGCGCCAGATTGCTTAAGCATTCGCGCGCCATCACGTCCATCAGCGCCCATGCCGGTTAAAACAATAGCAAGTACGTCTCCTTGGTAGCTTTTAGCAACACTTGCAAAAGTCACATCAACGCTTGGTTTGTAGCTTATTCGTTCACTATTATCTTCAAATACACGCAGCGTTTTATTACCACTTCGCCCCTCTACCATCATTTGCTGTCCACCAGGGGCTAAGTAGGCTGTGCCGGCTTCTAGCCTGTCACCTTGTTGCGCTTCTTTAACGCGTATTTTGCAAAGGCTATTTAAACGTGCCGCAAACGCAGGGGTAAATGCTGCCGGCATGTGCTGAATTAACAAAATAGGATGTGCAAAGTTAGCAGGTAATTGGGTTAATATAGTTTGTAAAGCAACTGGCCCGCCAGTTGAAGTGCCAATAGCCACTATTTGATAGTGTTTACCGCTGGCACGCGTGGGCATACTGGGTGTAGTTGTTGTCTGCACTGGGGCAGCACGTTGAAAGCTTCTATCAGGTTGTTTAAGCGATGAGCTTGTTGTGGCTAGTTTGCTTGCAGGTGGAGCAGTAGTCTTACTTGATGTTAATGGCCTAACAGGGCGTGGTGCACGCCTGCGACCAATTTCCTTCACTTTGGCTTGCAATAACTTAATTGCATCTTCGTTATTTCGTGCAATGTCTTCAAACTTTTTCGGTAAAAAGTCCATAGCTCCGGCATCAAGTGCATCTAAAGTTGCGGTTGCACCGTCGCGGGTTAATGAAGAAAACATAAGTATTGGCGTTGGGTTACTCGCCATAATTTCTTTTACTGCGCTAATACCATCAAGCACAGGCATTTCTACATCCATGGTGATCATATCTGGACGTAACTGCGCTGTTTTTTCTACGGCTTCTCTACCGTTAACAGCAAAACCTATTACTTCGATACCGCTGTCTTGTTCAAGGATTTCGCTTACTCGACGGCGAAAAAAACTGGAATCGTCAACAACTAAAACTTTTACGGCCATTGCGCTCTCTTATTAAATTTATGTGTAGGCATACACAGGTATGCCTACATTTTATCCTGCGTAATGCTTAAGCATATTAGGTACATCCAGAATCAGCGCAATACCACCGTCAGATGTAATTGTTGCACCAGCCATTCCTGGCGTACCTTGTAATAACGCATCAAGAGGCTTAATAACAACTTCTTCTTGGCCAATTAATGAATCAACCACAAAGCCAACTTGCTGAGTACCTATTTGTACAATTACCACATGACCTTGCGCTTTTCGCTGAGAACAATCAGCACCTTTAACTAACCAATGCTCTAAGTAAAATAGCGGTATCGCTTTTTTACGAACAATAATTGTAAGCTGACCATCTACCACATTGGTTTTGGTTAAATCTAAGTGGAATATTTCACTCACACCAGCAAGTGGTAACGCAAACGTTTGCTCACCAACAATAACCATCAGCGTAGGTAAAATAGCCAGTGTTAATGGTACTTTTATCTCTAAAATGGTACCTACGCCCAACTCAGACTGTATACTCACAGAGCCATTAAGCTGCGTAATTTTAGTTTTTACTACATCCATGCCTACGCCACGGCCAGAAATATCAGATATCTCTTCTTTGGTCGAAAAACCTGGTGCAAATATTAAGTTATACGCTTCTGTATCTGATAAGCGACTTGCCTGATCATGGTCAATAACGCCTTTACTGATCGCTATTTTTTTCAGTTTTTCCGCATCCATACCTGCACCATCATCTTTAATGGTTAACAAAATATGGTCGCCTTCTTGCGAAGCCGATAATGTAACGTTACCAGTTCTAGGCTTACCCGCAGCTTCACGCGCTGCTGGCATTTCAATTCCGTGGTCAACTGAGTTTCGTACTAAATGCACCAACGGATCGGCCAGTGCCTCAACTAAGTTTTTATCTAAATCGGTTTCTTCACCTACAAGCTGTAAATCAATTTCTTTATTTAAGCTACGGGCTAAGTCACGTACTACGCGAGGGAATCGGCCAAACACTTTTTTGATAGGCTGCATTCGCGTTTGCATTACTGCACCTTGAATATCAGCAGTGACCACATCAAGATTTGATATCGCCTTACCCATCGCTTCACTGTCTGTATTGGTCGCTAAACTGACCAACCTATTTCGTACTAATACCAACTCGCCAACCATATTCATTATTTGGTCTAAACGCTTTGTATCAACACGTACTGTTGTTTCAGCAGGTGGAGGCGTAGCTTTTTTAGGTGCAGCGCTACTCGCTGGTTTTTCAGCCACTTTAGGTGTAGGCGCAGCGGCTTTTGCCGCCGGAGCTTGTTTTGCTCCAGGTGCTGGCGTAGGCTTTTCTGGCGTAGGTTTTGCTGGCGTTTGTGCTACAGGTGCAGCCTTAGGTGGCTGCGGTGCAGGTGTGTCAGCTTCTTTTGATTCTGGTGCGGCACCTTTACCATGCAGTTCATCAAGCAGTGCCTCAAATTCATCATCGCTGATTTCATCATCACCGCTATCATTTGTAACAGCCGCTGGTGGTGCTGTGTGTTTTACTTCTGGCTCACTGCTTGAAGTATCTCCTGCAACCGGACCAAAACTACCTACACCGTGTAATTCATCTAATAAACTGTCAAATTCATCATCGGTAATATCTGAACTTGAATCTGGCTCTGCACTTGCACTTGGTTGCGACACCGGGCTTTGGCCTTTGCCGTGTAGCTCATCGAGTAAGCTTTCAAATTCATCTTCTGTAATTTCATCAATTTGCGTGCTATCTGCTGAAGGGCTTGGACCTGCCACATCAAATAGTTCATCAAATGCAAATGGGTCTTCATCATCTGTTGCGCTAACGGGAGCTGCGGGTTCTTGTTCAACAACTTCGGGGGCTGTTTCAGTAAGCTCGTCATCCGTAGGCGGTTGACCAAGTTTGTGAAGGGTTTCTAATAATTGAGGGTCTGCTGGGTCTGGCTGTTCGCGGTTTTGAATAGTGGCAAACATTTCATTAATGGTATCTAGTGCTTGTAAAATCACATCCATTAATTCTGAATTAACAGTTCTAACCCCTTGGCGTAAGAGATCAAATACGTTTTCAGCACCATGACAGGCATCAACAAGCTCAGTCATAGCTAAAAAGCCTGCCCCTCCTTTTACGGTATGAAAGCCCCTAAAAATAGCATTTAGTAACTCAGTATCTTCTGGGTTATTTTCTAGCTCAACTAACTGTTCAGATAAAAGCTCTAGGATTTCTCCAGCCTCTACAAGAAAGTCTTGTAAAATATCTTCATCGACTTCAAAGCTCATGCAGTTACTCTCCTCTTAGAAGCCCAAACTTGATAATAGGTCATCGACCTCGTCTTGGTCAGATACAACATCATTTCGCGACTCTTTATCAATAATAGGGCCTTCAGGACCTGCTAATGTTTGTGCGGCAACCAGTTCTTCTGTTTCTTGTTGTTCTTTACTTTCAGCAATGCTGTCATCTTGTGCAGCAAATGCTGTTAAAAGGTGGATTAAACTTTCTTCTACTTCTCTGACTAATTCAATTACACGGCGGATAACCTGGCCGGTTAAATCTTGAAAATCCTGCGCCATTAGTACATTAGTCATTAAAGTTTGCAACTCATCGGTTTTATGATGAGAGCTGTTCATAAACTTGTCGATGCTGTGGCATAAGGTTTTAAACTCGCCCAGCTCTATTTCGCGGTTCATAAGCCTATCCCAAGTAGGCTTAATATGTGCAATTTCATCTGCTAGCTGCTGCGCAATAGGGAGGCTTGCTTCGACCGCATCCATTGTCTTATTAGCTGCATTTTCTGTCATTTCCATGACATAGTTTAAGCGCTTTTTCGCATCCGGTATTGCATCAGTGGTTAAATCGGTTAAACGCGTATCAAGTTCAAAGCTTTTAAGGGCTTCGTGTAATTGGCGTGTTAACTTACCTACTTCAGCAAAAAGCTGCGATTGCTCTTGAGAGGCAGTATCTAAAATTAATTGATCTGCTTTATCTTGCTCACCGTTTTCTAAAAAAACGACGAGCTGACGAGCTTGTTCTAAAGTAATTTGAGGCGCAGCTGGTGCTGACATAAGCCTCTCCTCTCATTAACCTAAGCGTTCAAACACTTTTTCTAATTTAGTTTTCAAAGTACCAGCAGTAAATGGCTTAACAATATAGCCATTAACACCTGCTTGCGCTGCCGCTATTATTTGTTCTTTTTTAGCTTCTGCCGTCACCATTAAAACCGGAATATGTTTTAATTTTTCGTCAGCTCTAATGGCTCTTAGCAAGTCAATACCCTGCATGCCTGGCATGTTCCAATCGGTTACAACAAAGTCAAAAACCTGATTTTGCAACATAGGTAATGCTGTAGAACCATCGTCAGCTTCTTGAACATTCGTGAACCCTAGGTCACGCAACAGATTTTTTATAATACGTCTCATTGTAGAGAAATCATCAACAACAAGAATTTTCATGTTTTTATCCAAAACATCCTCCGGTGAGGTCTTAACCTATAATTTACTTACTACTAGTTTATCCAGTCATTGATTTTTGCTTTGAGCTTAATCATCGCCTGACCATGTATCTGACTTACACGCGATTCACTTACATCGAGTATATGCCCAATTTCTTTTAAATTCATTTCATCGTTGTAATACAAAGAAAGCACCATTGCATCTCGCTCTGGTAAAGACTTTATTGCCTCTAACAATGAATTATTAAACCGTTCATTTTTAACATTATTAAATGGTTTGTCTAGCGCTAAATCTTGGCCTGCTGGGCTAATAACATCTTCATCTACCCCTAGGTCTTCTATACCAAGCACTTTACTGGAATTAACATCATTTAAAATATGATGGTATTCTTCTAGCGAAATATCAAGTTTTTCAGCTACTTCAGTATCTTTTGGTTCTCTATTTAAGTTATTTTCTAATTCTGTGATAGTTTCGGCTACTAATCGGCTTTTACGGTGCACCGAACGTGGTGCCCAATCCCCTCTGCGCATTTCATCAAGCATAGCGCCGCGGATACGAATACCAGCAAACGTTTCAAAGCTTGCCCCTTTACTGGCGTCAAAGTTTTTTGAGGCCTCGATAAGGCCAATCATTCCCGATTGGATTAAGTCATCAAGCTGAACGCTAGGAGGAAGACGAGCTATTAAATGGCACGCCACTTTTTTGACAAGCGACGCGTGTTTTTCAACAATCACATTTAAATTTTGTGTTGATTGATATCCCATAGCTCTTTTCACCGATGTTGTCATAATCAGCCGTTTACTAGCTTCTCAATGAAAAACTCTAAATGTCCTGAAGGTTGATTAGGTATAGGCCATTTTACTGCTTTTGTCGCTAATGTTTTAAACGCGACTGCTGCTGGTGAATTAGGGAAAAGATCGACAATTACTTTTTGTTTACGCGTAGATTTACGCATATTTTCATCATATGGAATAGTCGCAACAAGCTCCATAGACACATCTAAAAAGCGGTCTGTTACTTTAGAGAGCTTTGCAAAAAGCTCTTGGCCCTCGCGCATACTGCGCACCATGTTTGCAACAATTTTAAATTTATAAACGCCATGCTCGCGGCTAAGTACTTTAATAAGTGCGTAGGCATCAGTAATAGAGGTCGGCTCATCACACACCACCACCATGACATCTTGCGCTGCACGAGAAAAACTCAGCACCATGTCAGAAATACCAGCGGCGGTATCTACAATTAAAATATCAAATTCGGTATTAAGCTCACTAAAGGCACGAATTAACCCAGCATGCTCAGATGGGGTTAGCTCCACCATACTTTGCGAGCCTGATGTAGCAGGCACGATTTTAATACCGCCTGGGCCTTCAACTAAAATCTCGTCAAGTTCGCACTCACCTGAAAGGACATGAGATAAGTTTTTTTCAACACGTAGTCCTAGCATTACATCACAATTAGCTAGGCCTAAATCGGCATCTAATACTAATACACGATTACCCTGCTGCCCTAAAGCAATAGCAGTATTTAAAGAGACGTTGGTTTTACCCACCCCACCTTTACCGCCAGTGACAGCGATAACTTTTACGCCGTTGTTGTTGTTTTGACTCATTTTGCGCAGGCCGCTTGCTTGATCTAATACTGTGTTAATCATACATCCCTACTGTGCTTGGCGCCACTGCTTGGTGCCTTGAATGTTGTGCTTTTGCTCTTTTTAAATACAATTGCTCAGCTTTTTTTACTAGTTTTTCAGCATTTGCAACGCGAATATCTTCTGGTACACGCTGACCATTAGTAAGATACCCTATTGGAAGGCGATTTTGAATCGCTATACTAATAATCTCACCTAAACTTAATGATTCATCTAACTTAGTGAAAATACAACCGCTTAGCTGAACCTTTTTAAAATGTCTTACGGTTTCTTGCAGTACATTTATTTGTGCTGTGGCACTTAATACTAAATAACTACGTATATCTACTCGCTGGTTGCGCATTAACGTATTTAATTGCTCTGTAAGGCGTAAATCACGTTGGCTCATACCCGCTGTATCAATTAATACTAGACGCTTATTGCGTAAATGATATAAAACTTCAGCTAATTCATTGGCATCTTTTACTTGTTTAACACCACAACCAATAATACGACCATATGTTGCAAGCTGCTCATAAGCACCAATTCTGTATGTATCAGTGGTGATTAGGGCAACTTTGTCGGCGCCATACTTTTGTGCGCCTAATGCGGCAAGTTTAGCTACTGTGGTTGTTTTACCTACACCTGTAGGCCCAACAAGGGCGTACACACCCCCTTGGCGAAGAATTTCGTTGTTGGTGGTTTGCATTTGATCTTCAACCATTTGCAATAATGCTTTCCAACCTTGCTGACGCGATACGTCATCTGGGATAAAACACGCCATTTGCTCTGCAACGTCTTTATCTATTCCCATGCCAACTAAACGGTCAATCATGCATGCACGTGTAGGGTCGCGACGAGCCATATCTTGCTGCATTAAACCCGATACTTGGTGTTCTAGTAACTGGCGAATTGCGTTCATTTCATCACGCATCGCGCTCATTTGGGCGCTTTCGTTGTTATTAGCTTGAGGACGCGGAGCCACAGGCGCATCTAAATCGTCAAAGTCTTGATCTAAGTCATCAAAGCCTAGGCTGTCTGCTTGGGTTTGCATGCGTTTTGGCGCTTCATTTTCGCGTGCAAACATATTTGTCGTACGTGGCTGTGCTGGCTCTTGGTAATGCTCAGACGTATCAATACCTGATTGCGAAAACATAGAGGCTAGCTCAGGAGAGCGAGGGCGTGGCGACTGACGCTCTAATAAAGCTTGTAAGCTATCAGCTACTTTTGCTTGTGGCTCAGGTTGCGCACGCTTAGGCTCTGGCTTTACAAAGTTATGAGTAGGCTGTTGCACGGCTCTTTGCGGAGCAGGCGCTGCCTGTTGTTGCGCTGCGGCTTTAGGGGCTGCTTTGTCGTAATCTACTGCGGCAACAATTTCTACACCATTAGCGAGTTTTTTGTTCGACATAATAACGGCATCAACACCTAGCTCATCTTTAACTTCTTTCAGTGCGGTGCGCATATCTTTGGCAAAAAAACGTTTAATCTTCATGGTTCAACCCCTGTTAAAATCTTTATTGTTGGCCTACTGAGCTGACAATCTTGATCTGTCTTTCATCTGGTACCTCTTGATAAGACATCACCCTTAAACCCGGTATGGTGTACTTAACAAAGCGAGATAACACAGTGCGTAACATTCCTGACGTTAGCAATATTGAAGGTTCTCCGGCCATTTCTTGATTCTGATGCGCTTCGTTTAATGATGTTTGAAGTCGCTCAGCAAGGCTTGGTTCTATTCCGGCACCTTCGTCGCCTGCATTTTGTAATGACTGATGCAACATCTGTTCCAACTCAGGCGCCAAGGTTATGACAGGGATTTCTGATGACATTCCCACAGCGTCTTGAACTATTAAACGGCGCAGCGAAATACGCACTGCAGCTGTTAAAACATCGGCATCTTGGCTACGTGGGCCGTACTCTACAAGGGTTTGAACAATAGAGCGCATATCACGAATAGCCACACCTTCGTTTAATAAATTTTGCAGTACTTTTACAACGGTTGTCAGTGGTAGTACTTCTGGCACTAACCCTTCTACTAAACGTGGATGGCTTTTTGCTAACATATCAAGCAGGTTTTGAACCTCCTCATGCCCTAGCAATAATGCGGCACTGTTAGTTAATAACTGGCTAATGTGGGTGGCGACCACAGTGGCTGAATCAACCACGGTGTAACCTAGTGACTGTGCTTCGTCTTTTTGATCAGGCTTTATCCACACCGCATCTAAGCCAAATGCAGGGTCTTTGGTTTCAACCCCTTTAATAGGGCCAAATACTTGCCCTGGGTTGATGGCCAGTTCATCGCCATGTTTGAGCTCGCCTTCACCACTTGAAACACCCATCATGGTAATACGGTACGCATTAGGGTCTAACTCTAAGTTATCGCGAATATGTACAGGCGGTACTAAAAAGCCAAGCTCCTGAGATAACTTTTTACGCACCCCTTTAATTCGGTTGAGCAGCTCACCACCTTGAGATTGGTCAACAAGCGGAATAAGCCTGTAGCCAACTTCTAAGCCAATAACGTCAATTTGTTGTACATCGTCCCATCCAAGCTCTTTTTGCTCTTGCTTGTTTGCAACGCCAGTACCGGCAACGGCACCACTTTCAGCCTCTTGGGCTGCTAGAGCAGCGGCTTTTAATTTTTGCTGCTGAGTAAAATAAGCTAAGTAGCCAAGTAGTGCGCCTAAACTTAAAAAAGCAATATGAGGCATACCCGGAACCAACCCCATAATGATTAAAATACCTGAGGCGATAAATAATGATTTTTCGTTACCTAATTGGGCTTTAAATTGCTCACCCATGTTATGTGATTCGTTTTGGCGAGTAACAACAATAGCAGTACCAATAGAGAGTAATAATGAAGGAAGCTGCGCCACAAGGCCGTCACCAATGGTAAGTAAAGTATATACTTCCATTGCGCGGCTAAAGCTCAAGTCGTGTTGGATCATGCCCACAAATAAGCCGCCAACAATATTAATAATTAATATCACGATACCGGCAATGGCATCGCCTTTTACAAACTTACTCGCCCCATCCATAGAGCCGTAAAAGTCAGCTTCGCGGGTTACTTCACTGCGGCGCTCACGTGCTTGCTCTGCACTAATAAAGCCAGCGTTTAAGTCGGCATCTATCGCCATTTGTTTACCCGGCATAGCGTCTAGCGTGAAACGAGCCGATACTTCAGAAATACGCCCTGCACCTTTGGTTATTACAACAAAGTTTATGATGATCAGAATTAAAAACACCACTAAACCTACCGCGTAGTTTCCGCCAATAACCACTGAGCCAAACGCTTCAATTACCTTACCAGCCGCATCGCCCCCGTTGTGACCCTCAAGGAGCACCACGCGTGTGCTGGCAACATTTAGGGCTAAACGCATAATTGTAGCGATTAACAGTACCGCCGGAAACATGCCAAATTCGAGAGGTTTCATGGTGTAAACAGTCACCAGTAAAACAACCAAGGCAAGAGCAATATTAAATGAAAATAATATATCAAGAAGAAATGGTGGCAGCGGTAAAATAACCATACCCAGCGCTGCAAGTACTAATAGCGGTGTGCCAACACCTTTGGCATACTCTTTTTTATCTTTGTTAAGTTGTTGTAATACCGCTTTAAAATCCATAACTCTACAATTCAATAAATTGACACTAGCCTGAAATAGCAATAACTATTCCAAGTATAGAGTCAGCAATAGATTCATTGAGTATTGATGCAAAATTTAAAGCAAGTGAGAGACAAGAGCGTATGGGCTTTATGGTTTGAATTTTCAGCCCCGTGTTGATATTTAGGCAAGGCGCCCCTGTAAAGTGTGGTTAGCTCAGCTTACCCTAATCGTATTTAAAATCATCCGGAATAGGCAGTTTAGACTTAAGAGGGATGGGGCGCTTTCCGCGACCTTTTTTAAAGCGTTTAAGCTGAAATACATAGGCTAAAACTTGCGCTACAGCGGTAAATAGCTGATCTGGGATCTGTTGGCCTATTTCAGCAGTATGATAAAGCGCCCGCGTAAGCATAGGAGATTCTACAATCGGTACTTCGTTACCTTTGGCTATTTTACGAATTTGCATAGCCATTTCATCTATCCCTTTGGCAAGTACAATCGGTGCACCTGCTCGCTCAGTATCGTATTTTAGCGCCACAGAATAGTGAGTAGGATTGGTTACAATTACGTCGGCATCGGGGACATCTTGCATCATCCTTCGCTGCGACATTTGCCTTTGTGTTTGCCTAATGCGCGCTTTAATTTGCGGATCACCCTCTGAGTTTTTGTACTCGTCTTTGATCTCCTGCATGGTCATTTTAAGTTGTTTGTTGTGGTTATAACTTTGATAAGGCGCATCTATTGCGGCAATAATCACCAAAGTGCACGACAACCCTAAAAACATCCACGAGAGCATTTCAAGGGCATGAATTATATTACTAGGTGCGCTTTCAATACTTAAATGCAAAATTTCATCAAAAAAAGTTTGAATCAAAAACACCGCAAAAATAGCCACCAGCGCAAACTTTAATATAGACTTTACAAGCTCTATCGCTGCTTGTGGGCCAAACATGCGTTTAAAACCCTTTATTGGCGACATTTTACTGGGCTTAGGTGCTGCAGCTTCCCAACTAAAATTAAAGCCGCCGAGTAAGGTATTTCCTATAAATGCTGCAATAACAATAATTAAAACAAACATCGCCACTGGAAACAGCAGCGCACTGGCCACCTCACTCCACACCGCAAACATTTTAGTGGTGTCGTAGGTTTCACTGCGATTTAAAGACAGCATCCTGCCCATAATATTGTATAAGCCTTTGCCTATTTCGGGCCCATATAACAGCAACGAAATTGCAGAAAAAATAAGTACAAACATAGTCCCTAGCTCTTTTGAGCGTGCTATTTGACCTTTCTTTTTAGCATCTTCGAGCTTTTTGGAGGTGGGTTCTTCTGTTTTTTCTTGTCCTGAATCTTCAGCCATTGCCCCTCCTACACCGTACAGCCAACAAGGCTACACATTAGCTCAATCATTTTTAACCACTGAAATTCAAATTGGGTTACAAAATTACCTAAGGTAGCCCAAATAATAATTAAACCGGCAACTAATGTAAACGGAAAACCTATTGAGAAAATGTTTAATTGCGGTGCTGCGCGGGTCATAATACCAAATGAAATATTAATAATGAGCATGGCCGTAAGGGGGGCTAAAGCCAATACCAGTGCAGTGGTAAACATCCAGCTGCCCCACGTTACTATGTCCCAGTAATGATCAACAGCCCACCACTGGCCGTTTATAGGCAACACCGA
Source organism: Pseudoalteromonas sp. Angola-4 (assembly GCF_028599265.1). NCBI lineage: Bacteria > Pseudomonadati > Pseudomonadota > Gammaproteobacteria > Alteromonadales > Pseudoalteromonadaceae > Pseudoalteromonas > Pseudoalteromonas sp. Angola-4. Next base: position 79,489 of record NZ_JAQREK010000013.1, read on the forward strand.
AAAACTATGCACCACCATTTGAATCATCATTAAATGGCCATTAAAAACAAAAAATAACAAGGTCGCTAAAATTAAGTAAAACTGGCCAACTGCAGGCACACTCGCACCATTTGAAGGGTCTATAACAGAGGCAAAGCCCAAACCGGTTTGCATTGCCAGTATTTGCCCAGCAAGCACAAAGGTATTTAGCATTAGCGTAGAGGCAAACCCTATCGCAACACCTATCAACATTTGCTGAATAACCACCAGCACCATTTCAAAAGAAAATAAATTAGTAAATGTTGCAGGAGGCAGCGCTGGCACCACTAAAAACGTTACCACTACCGCCAATCCCATTTTAATGCGGGTAGGTACGTTTTGTGCGCCTAAGCCCGCCATAATCATGATCATAGAGCTTATGCGAACTAAAGGCAGTAAAAAATCACTTAACCATTGAATAACAAAAGAAAAAGGAAATTCCACAATTAGCCTGCAATTTCAGGAATGAGTAACACTAGGCGGGTAAAAAAGTCCATTAGCTCTTGAGTAAGCCAATGCCCACCTACAATAAGTGCTCCAATGGTAATTAATAAGCGCGGTAAAAAACTTAGGGTTTGTTCATTAATTGAGGTTGCCGCTTGGAACACCGCCACCACTAAACCAACAAGTAAACCAGGTACCACAATAGCTGATACCAGCTTAATAACTAAAAACAGTGCATCGCTAAGAATATCAACAAAAATTTCTGGTTCCATGTTGTACTCCTAATGTTTAAAAGTGCGAATGTAAAACATGGTTTATGTACCTAGTCCAAAGCTTTTAGCTAACGTGCCCATTACTAGGCTCCAGCCATCGACCAGTACAAATAACATTATTTTAAAAGGCAAGGACACTATCATGGGCGAGAGCATCATCATACCCATGGCCATTAATACCGAGGCAACCACTAAATCCACAATTAAAAACGGTATAAAAAACATAAAACCAATAATAAAGGCGGTTTGTAGTTCACTGGTCACAAATGCAGGTATTAACACAATAAGCGGTGTGGCCTCTGGCGAATCAAGCTGCTCATAACCTGCTATTTTGGCAAACGTTTCTAAGTCTTTTAATCGTACCTGCGAGAGCATAAAGGCCTTCATGGGCTCCTTTGCAAGCTCTAATGCTTGTACCGAAGTAACTTGTTCATTTAAATAAGGTTCTATCGCACGCTCGTTAACTTGCTGATAAATAGGCGCCATAATAAAAATACTTAAAAAAAGCGACATCCCTAATAAAACTTGGTTTGAAGGTGTTGATTGTAAACCAATGGCTTGGCGCAAAATAGCCAGTACAACAATAATACGGGTAAACGAAGTCATCATAATTATGGCGGCAGGAATAAAGCTCAGCGCCGTCATAATTGCCAGTACTTGCAAGGTTACAGAGTAATCTTGCGTCCCGTCGGCATTGGTTGTAATGGTTAGAGCGTCTATGCCCTCTGCACTGCTTGCAACAGGTACAAATAACACAGCTAAAATAATCAGCAGCCACTTTATCATAGGGTTAATTCTTTTTATTTTGATTCGTTTGCGGGTTTAGTAGTTTGCTAAATCGCTTAGCAAGTTCTGGCAGTTCTTTTTCACTTAACGGCGTGTCTAATTTATGTAAGTAGTTAATACTGTGCGGGGTGACCCCTAATAAATGCTGTGCATTATCTATTTCAACCACCATTAAGCGCTCTCGTGAGCCAAGCGGTAAGCTTCGTACCACTTTAAATTCTTCGCTATTAGCTAAATTTGGATTAAGTTTTTTAACAAAAAATGCCAGCACTACAATCAGTACTAGCACCGCAACCAACGACAACACCATAGACAAAATGTCGGCCGTAGGTGTTAACGTTTCTGCCTTTGTAAATACTGAGTTTGTTAAAACAGCAAGGGAGCTCATCGTAATTTTTTGATCCGCTCTACCTGGCTAATAACATCCGTTAAACGAATACCAAATTTATCATTCACTACAACCACTTCGCCATGGGCAATGAGCGTACCATTTACTAATACATCCAGTGGTTCTCCGGCTACGCGGTCTAGTTCAACAACAGAGCCTTGGTTTAGCTGCAGTAAGTTACGAATATTTATTTTAGAGCGCCCTACTTCCATAGAAATAGTCACAGGAATATCTAAAATTGTATCGAGTTTACGCTTTTCGTCACCGCTAAGCTCATGTTTAGCATCACTTAGTTCATCAAGCTCTGCTACATGCGCTTCGGCGCTCTCATCACCGCCTTCGGCTTCAGCTAGGGCTGCTGCCCATTCGTCCATTGTGTCTTGATCATCGCTCATACTTTTAACCTTTTAATCAATTACCAGTCTAAGTCTACACCGTCAGAAAGGTGTAAATCATCTTCTAGTTCTGCTAATTCTGCATCTGAATCAATTTTCTTGCCGCCTTTGGTAAATACATGCAGCTCAGATTTAACTGAATCAGGGCGTTTAATTTTTTCACTAATTTGTAGCGCAACGTTATCGCGAGAACGACCCATTTTAGCTCTAAATGTAGGTAACTCCTCAACAAATACCGTAATATGCTCTGGCATTTCTACCGGTATAATATCGCCCGCTTTAAGTTCCATTATTTGTTTAAGAGACAAATCCACCTCAAGAAGTTGAGTCGACATATCCACCTCAACGTCCATAATTTCATCGCGTAAAGCTTTGCTCCAGCGCAAATCGGTGTCTTCTGTATCCGATTGTACACCCGCATCTAATAGCTCTCTAATGGGTTCAAGCATTGAATACGGCAAAGCGATGTGAAAATCGCCACCACCGCCATCTAATTCAATATGAAAAGAGCTAATAACCACAACCTCAGTAGGGCTCACAATGTTAGCCATTGCTGGGTTTACTTCTGAATCGAGGTATTCAAACGACACGTCCATAACCGGTGCCCATGCTTCTTTGTAATCTTCAAAGATAATTTTTAGTAGCATTTGCACGATTCGACGTTCGGTAGGGGTAAATTCGCGGCCTTCAATTTTGGCATGGTAACGCCCGTCACCACCAAAAAAGTTATCTACCAAAATAAACACTAAACGTGCTTCCATGGTGATAAGGCCAGTGCCTTTTAGCGGTCTAAAACGCACCATATTTAAACTTGTTGGTACAAATAAGGTATGAATGTATTCGCCAAATTTAATCATTTGTACGCCATTAATCGACACCTCTGCGGTGCGGCGCATCATGTTAAATAAGCTTATTCGCATATGACGAGCAAACCGCTCGTTAACAATTTCCAGGGTCGGCATGCGACCACGCACGATCCGATCTTGCGAAGAAAAGTCATACTGTAATGTACTGCCTTCGCCGTCTTCACCTTCGTGTATATCTTCCTCTTCGACTTCATCAACGCCGTGTAAGAGTGCATCAATTTCGTCTTGGGATAATAAATCGCTCACGCTAGCCCCTTATTGCATCACAAAGCCGGTAAACAATACCCGCTCAATTACTTTAGTGCCTTCAACATCATTTAGCGCAGCTTGCACTTTTTCAAGCGCAGTAAAGCGTAATGTTTCTTTGCCTGCACTGGTGCTGAGCTCATCAGCTGTGGTGGTTGAAAACACGCTTAATAAGGTGCCTTCAATCAGTGGGATGTGCTTTTTAGCGGTTTCTTCATTTACATCGCCACGCACAAGTAATTGCACTTTTATTTGTACAATTCTATCTCTGCTTGACCCAGGTACATTAAACACAAAGGGTCTTGGCATAGCAACATACAAGGCACTGCCCATTTCGGCTGAAGAGCCTGAAGGTGTAGCCGAGTCGCTTTGCGCTGCAGTTGTTGTTTCTTCATCTAATGTTTCAACGGGTGCATCATCGCCCGCCATAAAAAAATAGCCTGCACCACCGCCAACAACAAGCAGTACTGCCACTATGATTATGATCAGCTTTTTTTTGCTTTTACCGGTTTCTTCTATTTCTAAACTTGTTTCTTCGGCCATTGTGATTCCTTTTTTAGCAAAGGTACTTGCTTGTTTTAGTTATTATAATAGCAGTACTTAGGCATAGTAATCTATTGATGATGAAGTTTGTTGTCGAGAACTTTGTGGGTTAGCCCCATCTTGTTCATCATTTTTATCCTGCTGTGTATTTTTATTAGCCGTTTGATCTTGTGATTGCCCTTCGCCTTCATCGCTTTGCTCACTACCAGATTGCCCGTAAGAAATCGTACTTTCACCTAAATCAATTCCCTGCTCGGCTAACATTTCACGTAAGCGCGGCATTGATTGTTCAAGTGCTTCTTTAGCTTGCTGGTTTTGCACTACAAAATTTATTTGTGCTTGTTCAGCATCACTTCTGATACGAATTTGCATACTGCCCATTTCTGGCGGATCTAAGCGAATTTCAGCTTCTTTATTGCTAATGCTTAGCATTGAAGATACACGCTCTTGAAGCATTTTAGCTGCATCACTTTTAACAATATTAATAGCCTGCATCATACTTGCATCTATATTTACCTGCTTAACCTGCGCGGTGCTGCTTTGTAATTGCTGCGACTGTATAGCTTGGCTCTCTAAAATAGACTGCTCATAACGAGCGTTGTCATACTGAGTATTTATTTGTGCCTGCGTATTATTAATGCCATCGGTTATCAACGTAAACACCTGAGCTACACGCGATAAACCAGTATTTGTTTTAGGCTCTTTAAGTAAGCTTTCCTGCTCGGCCTCTAGGGCGTTTAATTCTTCTGGATTTACACCATCTTGCTCAATACTAGAGGGTGCTTCAGTATTAATCATGGCTTTATTTTGCGGTGTATTCGGATTCATTGCAGCATTACTGGCTTGCTGCGCATTTAAAGCCGCATTTGCAGAGCTCGACACACTTTGCGCTTTGCTCTCACTAAGCTGCGCATCAAGCATAGTTTGTAAGTTGCTTATTGTTTCATTTACTTTTTTGAGCGTATCACCTGTTGGTTGCTCGTTACTCACATAGCTTTTCAATTGGCTAAGTAGCGCCTGTTTTTCATCGCTATTTAAGTTTTTTAACTGAGATTGAACTAACTCACCGCGCGTGCTTGTCTCTTTTTCGTTTTGTACGACAAATTCTGTCAGTAATTGTTTAACGGAGCTTGCACGATCATCACTTTCACTTGGCGTGGTTTCAGTAAATGAGCTTTTAACGTGCTCGTTTAATTGTGCACGTTGCGCTTCGCTTAATGAGTTGAGTACTTTAGATGTAGTTGATAGCTCTGTCTGCGTAGATGAACGAGTCAGTTCTTTGGCTAATTGCTCTATGTCTGCATCGCTTATAGGCAGCGCACTTTCAGCATTTAATACAGTGCCAGTCGCTTTTGTGTTCTCAGCACCTTTACCTTCATTACCTACAGAGGCTGCACTGCTATTAGTTTTATTAATTTGTGTTTGCACCGCTTCTGCTATTGGGTTTTTAGCTGCACTACTTGCTAGGCTCTCATTTTTTAAAGAAGGGGCTAAGTTTTCTCCAGCGCTTTGCTTAGCTGCTTTAGTTTCGAGCTCGGCGTTTGTAAACGCGCTTTTTTTGCCATTGCTATTATCATCAGCTAAAAGAGTATCATCGGCTTCATCAGTTTCACCTAATTGCGAAGCTAAAAAGTTGACACTTTTATCACTCTTTTTTGCACTCAAATCGCTAAAATCATTATCGCTACTGCCATGTTTTTTTACACTTACATCAATCACTTGCGAGGAGTTTATTTGTGCTAAAACGCTATCGCCAGATAATAACGTATCTTGCGTGTCATCACTTAATGAAGCTGTCGGTTTTTTGCTATTGGCTAGCTGCTTATCATCTGTTGGCAATAAAGAGCCTGCTTGGCTAGGAGCCTCAGAATTAGCAGGCAATACAAAGGGTTTGTCTGCATCTTGTAGCTGGCTTAAAAAAGCATCACCAGATTCGTTACCTGCAGGTAAGTTATTCTCTTTAAATGCTAAAAAAGAGTCTTTTTCACCTGTTGCCAACATTGAAATATCGTTTATTGCCATAATTCACCTACACAGCACTGCGGCAAGTTGCCACCGCACTTTGCCAAAATTAATTACCACCTACCAACAAAGCAATAAACGCGCCAAAGTTATAAACTTTTACGGCGCTGAAAAAATTGATTAGCAGAAAACTCGTCCAACATTTTTTGCTCACTCTTTGCCATTAACGCCGCTGCTTTTAGATTTTGTTTTTCAATTAATTTTGCTACGGCTTTTGCTTTTACCTGCTGCTTTAACCACAAAGCTTTACGCTGTGTTACAACTTGCTTAGCGGTATTTACCGTACTGGCTTGCTGGCGAATCGCTTCTTCAATTTTTGCTATAAAGGCATGGTACTGACCAAAGCCCGCGCTTGATAAACCGGACTTTCCTTTCACATGTAATTGCTGAGAGTATTCTAATCTAAAGTTATTTAACCCTTGCAGCTTTTGTTGGTTAGCTTGTAAATTTTGATTGGCTTGTAAGTAGCTCATGCGCAGATTTTCTTCTTTGTCGTTTTCGAGCTTAAGCAGTAAATCGAGCTTATTTTTTGCCATTATGCTTGTCCTAGTAATTGGGCTAGGCCGTGTAAACCATCATCGTAACTTATTACATCGCGCATACCTTGCTGTAAAAACGCATTGACGCGCGGCATCATATTTATAGCTTGATCAAGCATTTGGTCAGCCCCTTTTTGATACGCACCTAAGGTGATCATATCTTTATTTTGCTGATACATTGAATACACTTGTTTTAATACGCGGGCCTGCTGCATATGAGGCTCAGACACCACTTGCGGCATAACACGAGAAATTGATTTTTCGATATCTATCGCGGGGTAATGACCGCTATCGGCTAAGTCACGCGAAAGTACAATATGCCCATCTAAAATAGCACGTGCAGCATCGGCTATTGGGTCTTGCATATCATCGCCCTCACTAAGCACTGTAAAAAACGCAGTGATAGACCCTTGCCCTTCGCCGCCATTACCCGCTCGCTCCACCAGCGCCGGTAATTTAGCAAATACAGAAGGCGGATACCCTTTTGTTGCAGGAGGTTCGCCAACCGCTAGCGCTATTTCGCGTTGCGCCATGGCGTAACGGGTTACTGAATCAAGCAATAACAATACGTTTAAACCTTGATCACGAAAGTACTCAGCAATGGTCACCGCACTTTCACAGCCTTTTAAGCGCATAAGGGGCGATGCATCAGCAGGAGCAGCTACCACAACAGAGCGTTTGCGCCCTTCTACACCGAGTATCTCTTCAATAAATTCTTTTACCTCACGGCCACGCTCACCCACTAGGCCAACCACAATAACATCGGCTTCACTGCCGCGGGTCATCATACCTAAGAGGACCGATTTACCAACACCAGAGCCTGCAAACAAACCCATACGCTGGCCTTGCCCTACAGTAATAACTGAGTTTATAGCCCGTACACCTACGTCCATAGGTTGGCTGATTGGTCTTCTAGCGAGGGGGTTTATGGGGTTTTGTGCAAACTTTAAATAGTGTTCGGCGTTAATTTTCCCCAGGCCGTCAAGCGGGCGGCCTAAGCCATCCACAACGCGGCCCAGTAGGCTCATACCAACGGGCAAGCCGGTATCATTTACTTGTGGAATAACACGCGCACCGGGTAACACACCGGAAATGTGGTCATTAGGCATTAAGTAAAGGGTTTGCTCACTAAAGCCCACTACCTCAGCATCTACAAACCCTGACATAGTTTCTATTTTGCATTGGCTGCCTACAGGCGCACGTAGCCCTTTCGCCTCAAGGGTTAAACCGACTACTCGGGTTAAAATACCCGCTACAGCAGGTTTAAACGCTGCGATATGGTGTTGGTATTGATTTAAGCGTTCGCTTAGAGGTGCACGTTGAGCTGCCATAACACGCCACAAAAAAGATTAGATACCGCTATTATGCAAAAAGCTATCCAACGTTTCTTTGACACGGGTTTTTAGGGTCATATCTAAAGACGATTGTGGCGTTTTAACTTCGCAACCGCCGCGCTCGAGTGTGGGTTCTGCAATTAGCTGCCAATTATTATCTGCAATAGTTTGCTCACCATAGTTTTGCTTTACCAGTTCTAAGTCATCTGGGTTTAAATGCACACGAACTTTTTCTTGCTCAGTATTTAATGCATCTATGCTTTTTTTAAGCGTATGTAAAATAACATCGGGCGATGTTTTAATTTCTTGATAGGTTATAGCTTCTGCCAGCATAACCGCTAATTGCACTAAGTGCTTTTCTGCCAGTTCGTCCACTTTATCAAGCGGAGCGCTGAGGTTGTCGATTATGCTACGCAAGCTGGTTAACTGCTCTTCTATTAACGGCTTAACGTCTTCTTGGCCTTGTGTTTTACCAAGCTCTACGCCTTCTTTATAGCCTGCTTCTTTGCCCTCACCAACCCCTTTTTCAAAGCCATCTATGTAGCCTTGTTCGTGCCCTTGCTTTAAGCCTTCCTCATAAGCATCTTGCCTAATGCGCTCAAGCTCAGCCATAGTTAACGAAGGCAGTTCAGGCTCTTGCGGCTGAGTGTCTTCTACAGCTTCTTCTTCAACTTCTTTTTTATACAAATCAGAAAGTGGTGTGCCAAAAGCCGTTGAACGATTGCCAAAACTGCGCTCATCAGGAGCAACATCAGGTATTGGCCAGTTTTTTAAAAGCTCATCAGCTTCATCTGCATGTAAAGGGCGACCTTTTAATTTAGACATAGCTTATAGGAACTCCTCGCCACCACCGCCGCCTAACTGAATCTCACCCGAGTCAGATAGGCGCCTTGCTGTTGAAAGCACTTCTTTTTGGGCAGCTTCTACTTCACTTATTCTAACCGGTGCCATTGCTTCTAAGTCATCGGCAAGCATTTCGGCAGCACGTTTAGACATATTACCCAAAATTTTATCTTTAAGCGCTTCGTCAGTCCCTTTAATTGCTTTCATTAATACGTCTTGCTGTACTTCACGCAATATGGCTTGAATACCGCGGTCATCCACATCCATAAGGTTTTCAAACACAAACATAAGGTCCTGAATTTGCTGAGACATTTCTTCATCGTGTTCACGAATAGAATCCATCAACTGCCCTTCTACATTTGTATCTAGGTAGTTCATTATATCTGCCGCGGCTTTTAAGCCACCCATTTTAGCGGCTTGTGCGCCTGCTTGGCCGGCAAATTGTTTTTCCATAATCTCGTTAAGTTCTTGCAATGCTGCAGGTTGCACTTCTTCAAGGTTCGCAATACGCATAGTTAAATCTAGGCGCACTTTTTCAGGAAATTGCGCTAGGATTTCTGCCGATTGCTCAGGCTCTAAATACGATAAAACAATAGTTTGAATTTGCGGGTGCTCATTACGAATAATATTGGCAACTTGCTTTGAGTCCATCCATTTAAGTGAATCTAAGCCTTTAGCGCCCGAGCCCATTACAATTTGGTCTATCAAACTTGCTGCTTTATCTTCACCTAATGCGGCGGTAAGCGCCTTTTTAATAAAGTCTTCTGACTGGAAGCCAATTGTACTAAAGCTTTGTATTTGTTCTATAAATAAATTGTGAACTGCGCTTATTTTAGATTGTGACAAGTCATCTAGCGCAGCCATTGCCATACCCACTTTTTGCACTTGCTTAGGCTCTAAGTGTTTAAGTATTTGCGCTGCATCTTCTTCAGATAAGCTCAATAAAAGAATTGCGGCTTTATCTACGCCATCTAACTTATCAACATCAAACGCTGGCGGGAGTTGTTTTTGTTCTTGATCAGTCATCTTCTGTTAACCACGCTTTCACTACTTGTGATGAGAGTTCAGGTTCGTTCGCTACAAGTGCTCTTACCGCTTTAAGCAAATCTTCGTCGCCATGTAAATCTGGCAGCTGTAGTGTACCATCGCTTGAGAAGCCTACAGAAGCAGAATCAAAGTCTTTATTTAGCATATCTAGCGTGCTATCGCCAATATCCACCCCAGAGCTTAATGCATCTTCATCGTACTCTTCGAGCGTATCATCTGGGTATATTAAGCGTTTAAGCATAGGCTTAACAACTGCCATAATAAGCACAATAATAACCAGCGCACCCAGTACTAAGCGGACGATTTTCATAAACCAGTCCTGCTCCCACAGCGGTACTTCTAAATCTAAATCAACTGCTTCGCGTACAAATGGCACGGTTACCACCTCTAATGCATCGCCACGTTGCATATCAAAACCTACCCCACCTTGTAATAGGCGACGTATATTTGACAAAGCCTCTACCGAGCGCGGCGCCATGGTTGTTTCGCCGTTTTCACCTACTTTTGGCACATAATCAACGGCAACCGAGACGCTAATTCTGCGAATAACCCCTGTTTGTTGGCGCTTATGCGAAATGGTGGTGTCTAGCTCAAAGTTACGTGTAGCCTCTTTATGCACTCGGCTTGGGTTCGTTGCCGTACCAGCATTGCCCTGGCCTGCCACTTCTGGAATAGTTGAATTCATAGGTGGCTGATTAGTGAGTGCCCCAGGAATACCTACCGCTAAGCCACCAATGTTGTTCTCTTCAAATGTGGTTTCGCTTCTTACTGCTGGTAAGTCTGGGTTGTAGCGCTTTTGTGTTTCTTCTACTGAGCTAAAGTCCATATTTAAATCAACTTGCGCCGTGTAGTTACCCAAGCCGACTACAGGAATAAGAATACTGTCTATTTTCTCTAAATACTCTTGCTCACGCTTTCTTTCAATGTCGTACTCTTTACGAGAGCGTGCTGCTAATGAGTCTTGCGAGCCTGAATTAAGTAAGCGGCCGTTTTGATCTGTTACCGTAACACGTGAAGGCTCAAGCCCTTGTACTGCAGAGGCAATCATATCAACCACTGAGTCAATTTCTTCGCCATCAAGCATTCTGCCGCGCTTAAGAGTCAATACCACTGTGGCTGATGGCTTTTTCTCTCTGCGTGCAAATACGTTTTCTTTTGGAATGGCTAATAAAACTTTAGCGCGTGTTACGTTGTTTAATTCTTCTATGGTGCGGGCAAGTTGTTGCTCGCGGCCATGTTTTAAACGTTCACGCTCTAACCGTTGACTAACACCAAAGCCCATATCTTGCATTATGATGTCGGTGCCTGAGGTAGGACCTTGCTCTAGGCCTTCACGGGCCATAAGCAATTTAATGTTTTGATACTCGCTTTCATCAACCGAAATTACGTTGCCGTCTAGCTCGTAGTCAATTTTTTGTGCATCTAAAAAATCAAGGGTTTGGATCAGCTCTTCTGTTGGCATTTTACCAAGTGGACGCATGTCTGGCTGACGTGCCCAAATAATCACAAATATGGCAATAGCTAAACAAATAGCCAGCGCAATAATAAGGGTGACTTGGCGAAGCACATCAACACCATTTAAGGCGCTTAAGTAGCCCGACTTTTGTTCTTGTTGCTCGTTATCTTCGCTTTGGTCAATACCGCCGCCAGCAAGAGCAAGATCTGTTGATTGATTAGATTGCGCCACAATAATTCTCCACTACCTACTTAAACAGGCATGTTCATAATTTCTTGGTATGACTCAACAAGTTTATTTCTTACTTGTACTGTAGCCTCAAATGCCACTGACGATTTTTGTGAGGCAATCATTGCCTCAGCAAGCGATACACTTCTATCACCCATTTCAACAGCCACTACTTTTTGTTTGGCATCTTGTTGTAAGCCATTAACCGTGTTTAATGCATCACTTAGTAAGTCACCAAATTGAGCAGACGATGTCGGCTGAGCTTGAGTAGGTAGCTTATTGATTTGATTTGTATGGCCTGCTTCTAAAGCCATTGATTGCATTTCTTGAAATAGCGCGCTGTTTTGAATTTTCATAATTTTCTCTGGCAAATGCAGTTAACGTTCATAAAGGGAATAAAGCACAAAGTGTGCCATAAAAATAAACCTTTAATTACATAAGGTTAACCATTATTTTTGAGAGTCAGAGATTTGACAACCCTAAACTAAGCGTGGTTAGTTTAGGGTTATATAGAAGAAAGGAATAAAGTTATGCGGGCAGCGAAATACCTAAATCGCGCATTTGCGCTAGTTTATAACGTAAAGTACGCGGGCTGATCCCAAGTGTTTGGGCAACATCTTTACGTTTGCCTTGGCAGCGCGCTAGGGTCTCTAATATTATTTTATGCTCTTTATCTTTTAGCTCATCTTTATAGCTGCCAGTATCAACACTAGGCAGAGAGCTACTCGCCTCTGCAGGCGTTATTTTGTCATCATAATACGCGCCACTGGGAGTGTTCGCTTGTTCAGGCGCTATCTCCTGTTTAGGCGTACTGTTAATTGGCGCTTGCATTAAGTTTTCAATAAAAATAGCCTGTTCGCCAATTACATTGCCCGTTCGCAAAATAAGCGCACGTTGAATTACGTTATCAAGCTCGCGTACATTACCAGGCCATGCATGGCTTAGTAATTTTTGCTCAGCGGCACTATCAAGTGTTGCTAGCGGCTCTTTACTTTTAACTAAATGGCGCTCTATTAAATGCTTAGCCAATACTATTATATCGCCTGGGCGCTCACAGAGCGGTCGCCACATTAGGGGAAATACATTTAAGCGATAATATAAGTCTTCTCTAAATTGGTTATCTGCAACGGCTTCTTTTAGGTCGCGGTTACTGGTGGCGAGTACTCTTACATCGAGTGAAATTGTTTTTCGGGCACCTAAACGCTCAACTTCACGCTCTTGCAATACCCGTAATAGCTTAGCTTGCAGCCCCAAGTCCATTTCGGTTATTTCATCAAGTAATATGGTGCCGCCCTGTGCTTGTTCAAACTTACCAGGGCAAGCTTGAATAGCACCGGTAAACGCGCCTTTCTCATAACCAAATAAAGTGGCTTCGAGCATATTTTCAGGAATAGCAGCACAGTTAATCGCAACAAACGGTTCATTACAGCGTTTTGATTTGTCATGAATATAACGCGCCAGTACTTCTTTACCAGAGCCACTTGGCCCAAGCACCATCACACTTGCATCTGAGCGCGCCACTTTGCTCGCCAGTTCTAAAAGCGCAATACTGCTAGGGTCGGCAACAATTGGGCCGTCAGTGTCTTTTGGCTTTTCGGGTAAATACCGACTAACCATATTTAAAAGCACCTCAGGGGCAAATGGTTTAGCCATATAATCAATTGCGCCTAAGCGCATTGCCTCTACTGCATCATCAATCGTTGCATAGGCAGTCATCATTAATACGGGGAGATCTGGGTAGTTAAGCTTTATGCTTCTGAGTAAATCTAGGCCGCTCATCGCGCCCATTTGCACGTCGCTGACCACTAATGAAAACTCAGATTTTTTTAATTGGATCATGGCTTGCTCAGCACTATCGGCTGCAACACAGGCAATACCCGACATTTCTAACGTGTCTATGAGTGCTTCTCTTAAACCTGCATCATCTTCAACCACTAGTATTGTATTACTCATGCTGTTTTCTCCTGCGTTGAGGCCGTGCATATGGGCAACAATAAACTAAAACATGCACCACCATTGGCATTATTAACCACTTCAACACGTCCTTGATGCGCATTAGCCACAGAGCTTACAACAGCAAGCCCAAGCCCTGTACCTTGGCTTTTTGTGGTATAAAACGGTTCAAAAATTTTCTCTATTTGGCTCAACTCTACACCAGGGCCGTTATCGCATACGCTAATACGCACGGTATCGGGTTCGCTGCTATCGCGCTGCGCTTTCAATGTCACCTGGGCTTGGCTGCCAATAATTTGAATACTATTGTGAATAAGGTTTTGAATAGCACTGGCCAGCGCAGTTTTATTACCGGTAATTTCTATGTCTGGCTCTGGTAGCTCAACAACAAGTGAGCTGTTATTTAAGGCCACCATTGCATCGGCACCTAGTTTTACCTCGTTTAAAAGCTGCTGCATAGAAACCTGTTCAACCACTTGTTGCTCGCCGCTTTTGGCAAAAAGTAGCATATCGTTAACTTGGGTTTCTAAATCTTTTAAACGCGACATTAACTTAGTTTGAAAGTTATCCCGTGATGACTCTGGTAGCTTTTTAGAGCCCAAATTGGCCGCGTACAACATAGCCGCCGAAAGCGGTGTACGCACTTGGTGCGCAAGCGATGCCACCATTTTACCTAACGCGCTTAGGCGCTGCATATGGGCTACGCGCTTTTGCAAGCGGCGCGTTTCTGTTAAATCTGTCATTAATATTAATTGCCCAGGCTCTGGCGCTAGCGCAGTAATATCAAGCTTTATAAGCCGGCCGTCTTTGAGTGACACTTCATGTCCATCATCTTGGTGGGGACGAAAAGAGCGCTGAATAATGTTAAACCACTTCTCTCCTTCGAGCGGCTCGCCTAACATATCAATCGCTATTTGATTGGCTTTTGCAATAAGCCCTTTGCCATCAAGCACAACAACACCCGCAGGCATAGTATCAACTAAGTGCGACAGCCAACTTGCTTGCTGTCTTAAATCACTTAATTCACCAATGTACTCTTCTTGAAGTAAACATGGGTTATACTGTTTTGCAGTAATAAACTGTGGTTTAAGTACACTCGCAAGGGCCATAATCAAATCTCTTAATGATGTAGATACAGGGCTAAATGCACAATTTATACCAATATTATTTTATATATTTTTCATTTAGTTACCTTACAATAACGCGTAACAAAAAAATGACGCACACTAAAAGGAATAATAATGAGTGAGCAAAATAAATGCCGTTGTGAGTGGCTCGACGCCACAAAGCCTGATTATGTGAAATACCATGATGAAGAATGGGGAGTCCCCCTTTATGACGATACGAAATTATTTGAATTTATTACCCTCGAGTCGGCGCAAGCGGGCTTAAGTTGGTACACCATTTTAAAAAAGCGCGCAGGCTATAAAAAAGCATTTGCTAATTTTAATGTGCAAAAAGTGGCTAACTTTACAGCTGATGATATAGAACGGCTAATGCAAGATGAGAGCATAGTGCGTAACCGCTTAAAAATTGCCGCCACCGTTAATAATGCTCAACGGTTTATTGAGATTCAAAAAGAATTTGGCAGCTTTAGTAATTACCAATGGCGATTTGTGGGCAATAAACCAATTATTAGTGATTTAAATAGTGTTGAAGACACCCCTGCAATTACCGAGGAGTCAAAAGCGTTTGCAAAGGATTTAAAAAAACGAGGTTTTAAATTTTTGGGCCCTACAACGGTATACGCACATATGCAGGCCTGTGGCATGGTTAACGATCATAGTAATGATTGTTTTAGAAGAGCCGAGATTATTAAAAATTATTAGCTGTAAGCTGTAAGCAAGAAAATTAAAAGAGCCAAACTCGGTAATTTGTAGTGGTTCGGCACTTGCTAAGTTTGGCTAATCTCGCGATAGATTGTACTTTTTCATTTTTTCAACAAGCGTTGTACGCCTTACACCTAATATTTCTGCGGCGCGCGCAACAACGTAATCAAAACGCTCTAACGCTTGGGTAATTAAGCTTATTTCAAGCTCTGCTAAATAATCTTTAAGCTCTATGCCCTCTTCGGGTAATACGCCAGATCCCGGTTGGCTAAATTCAGGCTCTGGTTCATTATCATCATCGCTAAAGCCTGAGCTAAAAATATCGTTAAAGGCATCTTTTTCAAGTAGCTCTTCAGGGTATTCTGGCTCGTATGCGTCTACCTCGATGTAGCGATATTTATTGGGTAAATCGGGTACATCCACTACTTTTTCAGGGAACATAATCACCATGCGCTCCACTAAATTAGCAAGCTCTCGAATATTACCAGGCCAAGCATGTTCTTTGAGGCTCTCAACCGCGCGCTCTGTAAATTTAGCCGACGTACCACTTTGCTCATTCACACGACGCATTAACTCTTTAAGTAATAAAGGTATGTCGTCTGCACGTTCATTAAGTGACGGGTTTTCAATAGGAAACACGTTTAAACGGTAATATAAATCTTCCCTAAAGCTGCCCTTTTCAATCATTTCCTCAAGGTTGCGATGAGTAGCGGCAATCACCCGTACATCTGCTTGAATAGCTTTTGTGCCACCTACACGCTCGTAGCTGCGCTCTTGTAATACACGCAATAACTTTACTTGCATTTGCAGCGGCATATCGCCAATTTCATCTAAAAATAGCGTACCGCCTTGAGCCAATTCAAAGCGCCCTTTACGTGCAGAAATAGCGCCGGTAAACGCCCCTTTTTCGTGACCGAATAACTCGCTTTCTAGCAACTCTCCAGGAATAGCGCCACAGTTTACTGGTACAAACGGCCCAGTATTGCGTTTAGATAATAAATGGACGTTACGCGCAACCACCTCTTTACCTGTACCCGACTCGCCTAAAATAAGCACATTTGCATCGGTTTTAGCCACTTGCTCAATTAAAAAGCGTACGTTTTTAACAGCATCGGTTTCGCCAACTAAACCATCAAATGTTTTGTGTGGTTTATGCTGCTTGTGGCTACCAGGCAACATACGTTGGTACTGTTGGCAGTCGTGTAATAACTGTGTGGTTACTTCGTGATTAAACGGCTCACAAATTAAGCCCACCACATTAGCAATACTTAATAAGGGCTTGAGTGTTTCACCAACCAGTAAAAAAGGTAGGGTTGGAAAACGCTTAATTAAGCTTTCATGATCTAAGCCTTGCAATGCACCTAAAATAACAATGCATTCTTGTTGTTGATACTTACTAGATACTTGCTCAAAATCACTTTCGTCAAGTAACTGCACAGCTTCCCCAATAAAGGTAAGCGATGCATTTAATCCTATTGCACGGTTATTATTATTATCTAAAATCAAGATCATAGTTAGCGAGCCATAATTTCACTAATTTATTTTATTAGCTAAATTGTAAGCGAGATCTGAATGGATGCAAGTAATAGCGGCGGTTTTTTGACATAAACGCCAAAAAATAGACATCGTTATAAAACAATAATACTTAATAATTAAAACTTAAGTACTGGTTTATCAATTAATACTTAAAGCTAATATTCTGTACTACTTTTACTTAGTGCATAAAATTACTTTGGTCAAAAATATAAACTATAATTAGCTTAAGTTGAAAGCAACGATGCCGATAACTAAATAAACGCAAGATGCTTGGCATTAATATTGCTTTTGTTTCGTATAGACGATTTCACATATTTATTTAGGATTTCCCCATGGCTCATGTTTCATTAAAAAAATATTCTCAAGTGCGTGCCAGCAACATCGCTGAAATGGCGCCCTATGAGCAAATTAACCTTATTTTTAGTAACATAATTGGTCGTTTGGCCGCTACTAAAGGTTTTATTGAGCGCAAAGAAATAGAAAAAAAAGGCGAAAACCTTTCAGCATGTATTTTACTACTAGGTGCACTTCAAGATGCGCTTAACTTAGAAGTAGAGCAAGATCCTAGCATTTCTGATAATTTATTGGCGCTATACGCATACTGCCAGCGCAGGTTAACTCAAGCTAATATAAATAATGATATTGAAGCAGTTGTTGAAGTTTCAAGCATCATTAAAGAAATAAAAGAAGGCTGGGATAGTATTCCTGTCGATCAGCGTATTCCTGCGGTATAAACTAATGGCTTTAGAGCAAATAGGCAAAGCTGAGTACATTAACCAATTACTCAGCCAAATTGAAGTATTAGTGCAAAGCAACAAAGCTGATGACGCCACGCCAATTATGGATACTTTAAATAGTGAGCTTAAGCGCTGGTGCGAAAGCGATAACCCGCCTAACGCCAAACAGCTTATGGCAGTTCAAACCAACATAAACAACATTAGCAAACAAGCAAATGCTGTAAAAAATGAATCATCTAAAGCCATAATTAAGCAAAAAAAAACAGGTAAAGCTATCTCTGCCTACAAATCAGTTTAACTAGTATCGCACGGCGCTATTTAAACTTAATTGAGCATAAAAAAACCGTTTATAAAACGGTTTTTTTATATAGGCATTAACAAATTTTACTGGTTATGAATTGTTACTCACCACACCAGGCATATTTTCAAGCTGCGCTTGCACATAACTACTTGTAGAGTTAAGGCTCGCGACTAGTAAATCCATGGCGTTGTACTGAGCGTATAACCTGTCAGATAACGACTCCATTTTACTTGTTAAGCTTTCACGCTGATCATCGATATCTTCTAGTTGATTTGTTTTACTGTCTATACGATTTTGGATAATACCGTCGGTATCAGTGTAAAAGTTCATTAACTCATCAAACGATTGGGCAAAGCCGCCTTCGTCTTCATCAGCGCCTACAAAAAATTGCTGCACTAAGTCGACATCTTCATCAATTTTTTCATTTAAAGTCTCGGTATTAAGCGTCAATACTCCATAACGATCCGACTCTACCCCTAATTGCGAAAGTGACAATGAATTGCCATTTCCTAAATCCACAGAGTCGGTAATCTGCTCTCGTAATTTAGCCATTACTCCACGAAGTAACGAGTCACCGGCCATTACACCAGCGCCGTCTTCACTTGAGGCGCCTAAACTGTTGCTCAGCTCCAGAAGTTCATTATAGCTTTCAATAAAACTAGCTAAACCAGCTTCAATGTTACTATTATTCTCTGTAATTGTAATATTGCTTACATCATCATCTTCAGCGTGTGCTTTTTTTGCCGTAATTGTTATGCCATCTATTACATCGGTAAAGGTATTTGAAGAACTACTAACTGTGAGCGAGCCATCGATAGTAATGGATGCATCGGTTGCAGCAATAATTTCAGAGGCGTTTTGAACACCAGCAGAATCAAATGCTAAACGAGACAATCCATTAGTGTCGGTGTTATTACCATCAGTATCGGTTACCTCGACTTTAATCTCGTTCTCAAGTCCGCTATTTTTAGCTGCCAGTACTAAATGCTGACCGGTATCATCCGTTATTATTGTTGCGTTTATGCTGTCGTTATCGCTGCTGTCGTTAATTGCATCTCTTATTTCACTTAAGGTAGCGGTATCTGATACTTCAATATTAAAACTATTCTCGCCGGAGCTGAATGTCATAGTACCTTCACCCACGGCAGCGTCAGCGTCAAATGCTTCTGATAGTATTTTATGCTCTGTAGCAAGGTTATTAACCTCTACAAAGTAACCACCTGGCTGTGCGTCTTCATCAGCACTTAACTGCACGAAAGTATCACTTCCTGATGTACTACGTTTTTGATAGTTATCAGCGTCACCTAGCGCTTCCATTGCTGTTTGCACTTGCTGTAGCGCAGACTTTAAAGCACCTACAGCAGAAATATCAGTAGTTAGTGTACTTTCTTGAGTGTTTAAACGAGCCTCAGCTGGAGCCTGCTCAGCATTAACTAATGCATCAACTATATCTGATACCGCTAAACCAGAGCCTAAACCATTAAACGAAATAGACATACTTCACCTCTTTAAACCCAAAAAACTTAACTAATAATACATCAACAGTACGGCGGCTACACCGTTTGGTCGATTAAAATACCTGCAGATTCAGATAGTTTAGACACTAAACTTAATACTTCTTCCGAAGGGTATTGCTTAATTACATCACCACTTGTTTTATCAAGTATCTTAATTACATCGCGCCCAGAGTCTTCATCAACTTGAAATTGCAGAGTACGGTTCATCTCACCCATAAACTCCTGCAATTGCTGCGCCACTTTTTCAAGCTGCTCACGTGCAAGCTGTTGGTTTTGCGAACTATTAGTCTCAGTTCCTTGTTGTGCATATTGATTATTTAACTGGTTTTGTGGGCTTTGTTCATCCGTTTTATTTACGTCATCAACAGCGCGCTGAGTCAATGTCGCTCCAGACTGCCCTACTTGTTTATCTTCACCAGATAAAGATGTTGATGCTATCGTAACTTCTGCGTTTGAAGTAATAGTGTTCATAACGCCTCCTAGAGCTGCCGAGCTTGTATAATTATTAGACTAACAATAGCTTAATTTATACCCTTAAACCACAAAAGGAGGTAGCTAAAGCCACCTCCTTGTTTTAAAACTAATACTGACTTTATGTACTAGCTAGCTACCCATTAAGCTATAACGTTTAACTTATTAACCTAATAAGCTAAGTGCTGTTTGTGGTAACTGATTCGCTTGCGATAAAATTGACGTACCTGCTTGTTGCAAGATTTGGTTTTTAGTCATCTCTGCTGTTTCAGTTGCAAAGTCTGTATCTTGAATACGGCTACGTGATGCCGATACGTTTTCTTCTATGTTCGCAAGGTTACTAATAGTGTGGTCAAAACGGTTTTGAACCGCACCTAAACTTGCACGCTGTGAGTCAATATTCGCAATCGCATTATCGATAATAGCTATTGCGTCTTGTGACCCCTGTTGATCAGTAATATCTATAGAATCTACACTTTTAAGAGAACTTACTTCTGTATTAGCAGTAGCAGCAATTGTAGTATCAGTCGTTTGAGCTGTAAAAACCTCAGACGAGTTTAACTGTAATGAACCTGAAACATGAACATCATCACCTGCTGCAATAGCCACAGGTGTAGTTGCATCGACTCCGTCATAAGACTTACCTGTAACCGTCATCCCAACAGTGCTAGTGGTTCCATCACTTTCTGCTAATTTAGAAAGAACAATATCTTCACCAGTGTCGTTGCCAATTGTTAGTTCTCCGTTTTCAATTTTTGCAGTTACACCGTGTTCATCAGTTTTCGCGTTGATAGCTTCAGCCATAGCTTGCTTATCACCAGCAACTGTGCCTGTTGATACAAATGAAACTTTTATTTCATCCCCTGAAGCTAAGTCTTTACCGTTTAGTTCAAAACTTATAATCTCATCTGCATCGCCAGCTGTTGTAATATCAACCTTTGCTTCTGAACGAGCCTGAGCAGTAACCCCGGTAGAGCTTGTGTAGCTATTTACAGCACTTGCTGCATCCGCCGCACTAGCACCTGCCGCAATCGCAACCGTGGCAGATTCTCGGCCATCAATAACTAAATTACCACCTGTAACTTGGCTCGCTGTACCTGCAAATGCTTCTGCAAAACCTGCTGTATCACCTTGTAAGTTAATTTGGTTAGTGCCTATTTTATTCGCTGCAACACTCGATAATGAAACATTAATATTCTCGTTAGCGTTAGCACCAATTTGAAAAGACTTAGAACCAAAGCTGCCATCTAGTAATTGCTGACCACCGAATGATGTTGTTTCTGCAATACGTGTAAGCTCTGTTTGGAGCGCACTTACTTCTTTTTGTAGTGACTCACGGTCTTCTGTTGAGTTTGAACCGTTGGCAGATTGTAGTGCTAGTTCACGCATACGTTGTAAAATGCTTGTAGACTCGCTCATTGCACCTTCAGCGGTTTGTGCCATTGAGATACCGTCGTTAGCGTTACGTTGTGCTACTGCTAAACCATTTACTTGTGATGTTAAACGGTTTGAAATTTGTAGGCCTGCCGCATCATCTTTTGCGCTGTTAATGCGCATACCTGATGATAAACGCTCCATTGACGTTGCAAGGTCAGAGCCTGAAGTAGAAAGGTTTCGCTGAGCGTTTAGTGAAGATACATTTGTATTTACTGAAATCATAATAAAACTCCTGATTACTTTCGTAATGTGACTGTGTAGATTTAACCAAGAGCTGTCACAATTGTATGTTCAAGCTCTGTACTGGTTAAGTTAACGGCAGGAGAAAATTTATCTTTAGCGTTATTTTGATTTATTTTTAAAGTTATTAATAAAATAAATATAAACAACTAATTTTAAAGGAAATAATAAATTCACTTCTCCCTAAAAAGTTTTTAATTCACGTACTGCGTGCTATTTATGGTGTCCCGTCCTGAAATAGGTTGACGGTTTTAATGAAAGACTTGGTGCGAAAGCGCCAGGTCTTTTTTATGCACTTGATTTGGTGTTTTCATATCCAAACTTAAGTGCGGTCGCATTTCATTGTATATAAATATCGATTCTTCAACGAGCTGTTTTAACTCTGCCATATTGCGACATTTATACAGTAAAAACTCTTGCTTTAATATCCCGTTAATACGCTCTGCTAATGCGTTTTGATAACAGTCATACCCATCGGTCATCGATGGTCTAATGCCCTCTTTTAATAGCGCATTTTGATATACTTCAGAGCAATATTGTAAACCTCTATCTGAATGATGAATGGCATCACGTTTATATACGCGTTGCTTAATTGTCATTTCTAATGCTCTGACTACATCGGTTGCTTTCATTTCATCACTCAGCTCATAACCCATTATTTTTCGACTGTAAGCATCAGTGACTAACGATAGGTAATGCACGCCTTGCGCTGACTTTACGTATGTAATGTCACTAACGAAGACTTCCTCGGCCGCAGTAGGCATGTATTCCTTTAGTAAATTGGGATGCTTGCGCATCCAATGGTTACTGTTTGTTGTTTTAGTGTAATTTTTCTTTGGTTTTACAAGAAAGTCATGCTCTCTCAAATAATCAAAAAAACAATCACGACCTAGTTTAATGCCACGCTCTTGCAGGTCTGGCTTTATCATCAGATAAAGTTTCTTCCCACCAATACGAGGCATGAATTGCCGCCAGTACATCACTAATTCTTTGACTGGCTCCAATTCTTCATTCCGAGCATCTATTCTGCGCATAGCTTGATAGTAACCTTGTCGCGTTATGCCATATGCACGGCATAACGGAGTAAGCTTTATTTGATGGTTTTCTTTTGCGCGCGTGATAGCTCGGATATGTACTTTTTTCGCAAGCCCGCTCCATATTCTTCATCCATAATATTAATCATTTCATCTTTGATTAAATCCTTTAGGCGTAACTCTTCTATCTCGCGCTCTAAGCGTTTAATTTTTTGTGCTGGGGTTTCTTTCGATTTAGGCATGTTGGCTATATAAGTTGGTTTAGACCAATCTAATTTACCATGTTTTCGCAGCCATACCAGAACGGTACTGCGGCCTTGAATGCCGTAATGACTTTGCGCTTGTTTATAGGTGAAGTCGCCTTTTTCTACTTGCTCAACAATAGATAATTTAAAGCCTAATGTATAATCTCGCTGAGTACGCTTAACGTCTTTAGTTTTAGTGGTTTTCATAAAATAAGTCCTAAATGTGTAAACACATTTCAGGACAAGACATGGACAAAAACAAAAAAGCACACCTATCAAGATGTGCTTTTTTATAAGTTTTATTAATAGCGTTTATTTCTAACCACCTAACAAGCTAATAGCAGCCTGTGGAACCTGGTTCGCTTGCGAGAGGATTGATGTACCTGCCTGCTGTAGTATTTGGTTTTTAGTCATCTCTGCTGTTTCCGTTGCAAAATCGGTGTCTTGAATACGGCTACGCGATGCGGTTACATTTTCTTCAATGTTTGCAAGGTTGTTAATTGTAAAGCTAAAGCGGTTTTGAACAGCACCTAACCGAGCACGCTGTTCATCAATATTGGCTATTGCATTATCAATGATTGAAAGCGCATCTTGTGATGCTTTTTGAGTAATAACATCAATATCAGCTACATTTTCTAATGTGCTCGTGACCTTGGTATTTACTTCATCAACAAAAACCGTACCAGTTGTAGCAAAAGTTTCTGATGAATTTAACTGGATCGAGCCAGCAATCCTAGCAGAGTCCGGGCCTCCTGTAACTAGTGTTTGGGCGTCACCGGCCGCACCTTCGTTATAGCCTTGCGGCGTAATAGTAATATCTGAACCTGTGTCACCCACAAACCCTACAATCTCTATACTCTTACCATTATTGTTTGAGAATGAAAGCTCTCCATTCTCTATTGTAGCGGTAACTCCATGTTCATCAGTTGCCTTATTAACAGCCTCAGCCATTGCTTGTTCATCACCTGCAACAGTACCCGTTGCAACAAATGACACTTTTTCACCATTTAATTCAAAACTTACTGAACTACCTTCTGCACTTAATGTTGCACCCATTTCGATAACAGCTTCGGTTCTAGCCTGTGCTGTTACACCTGTAGCACCACTTACCTGATTTATAGTTGCAGCAGCTTCTTCTGCTGTTGAGCCATCGACTATATTGACCGTCGAATCTACCCTACCTGAAATTGTAAAACTACCGTAAACAGTCGCACTATCAGCAAGAGCACCAGTTCCAATTTCAGAAACCTGACCAAAGCCATCACTACCGGAAGCTGCTTGTAAATTCACTTGGTTTGAGCCAATTTTTTCAGCAGCAACGCTTGAGAGTGATACATTAATTGTTTCGTTAGCATTAGCGCCTACTTGGAAAGCTTTACTACCGTAACTACCGTCTAGTAACTGCTGACCACCGAATGAGGTGGTTTCTGCAATACGGGTTAACTCAACCTGAAGTGCTGATACTTCTTTTTGCAGTGCTTCTCTATCTTCTGCTGAGTTTGAACCATTAGCCGCTTGCAGCGCAAGTTCACGCATTCGCTGAAGTATGTTGGTCGACTCACTCATTGCACCTTCAGCGGTTTGCGCCATTGAAATGCCGTCATTGGCATTACGTTGAGCTACTGACAAACCATTTATTTGTGAGGTTAAACGGTTTGAAATTTGTAAGCCCGCCGCATCATCTTTTGCGCTATTAATACGCATACCTGATGACAAACGCTCCATTGACGTTGCTAGGCCTTCGCCAGATTTTGTTAAGTTTCGTTGTGCGTTCAATGACGACACATTAGTATTTACTGTTAATGCCATTTGACCATCTCCTAGGTTTAAACAGAGTGTGGTTCAACACGTTTTAACAGGAACCACTATTCGATAATTTCTAATTATTAGAAAAGCATTTACTGTGCCAACTTTAAAATAAACATAACAACATGTTTTTAAAGCATTTTCTATTGAAATATTAAACGTTAATAATAAGTTATCTGGTTAGCTGGAGTGACGACAATTTATTGCCGCTATTTTGAGGGAGGTTTTTGCCGCTTTGTATTAACTAAAGCGGCAAGGTATTTCTGCTTATAATCTGTTTATAAGTAATCAAATAAAGAAAGGTTTGTTAAACGGCCAAACGTGGCTTGTGACGCTTGCAGTGCGGTTTCTTGTTTAGTGAGTTCACTAATGGCTTCTGCCATATCTACTTCTACTAAATCAGAAAGGTTGCTTTTGTTTTGAATGTCTTGCGCAAGATTTGAGTCACTCACGCTTTCAACCGCATTCATCCGCCCGCCTAAGCTCGCTTGCGTATACACAACTTGCTCGCTGGCATTTTGAAGCTGTACTACACCATCGGCTAATACTTGCTGAAAATCATCGCCTTCAAGTGTGCCATCATTTAACCCCGTAATGAGTGATTGTAATGTATTAAGCACGTTTTCTTTGTGCGGCTTTTCGAGGGTAAAATCAAGCTGGCCTGGTGCTGCGCCTTCAAATTCGATTTTCATCCCTGCAAAATCGATTGGCTCATCCGTTACCTCACCTACTTGTGCGGGGCTCAGCGACACACCGTCGCGCAAAATTTCATAAGTATCAGGGTCGTTGGCGGAAGCGCCTGGTGTTATTACCACATTATACGTGTTCGCTGTTGCCGCTGCGGTTGGATCAGCATTGTAGTTATCTTGGTGGAAACGGTCGAACTCTGTTTGGCCATCTACATAAACCGTGCCTGCTGTAATATTATTTGCAGGCGTAGTTACCGGGATCGCAGCTTGATTATCAGTAACATCAAGTCGTGCGTCGCTTTTCTCAAACGTATCAAAACCGTTATCGCTTGATTTAATACTTACCCCTTCAGCAATGGTTATAACATGCTGGCCTTGATCTCCATTATAAGTATATTCACCCGTAGTAGAGTCAAACTGGTATGGTTGGGTGCTGTCTTGGTAGCCTGAAAAAATAAACTTACCGTCTTCTGAGCGGGTATTCATTAAATTGACGAGTGTTTTTTGTATTTCACTCAGCTCAGCCGCGATTGACTCTAAATCATCTTGAGTATAAACACCATTACCTGCTTGAATCGCTAGCTCTTGTGCTTGTTGGATATTGGTATTTATACTTTGTAAGATGGTTTCTTCAGTTTCAAGACGGCCAGTTAACTGGTCAATATTTTTAGCATGCTGCTCATTTGTTTGTATTTTATTTGAGTAAAGCATCCCTTGCGAAATAGCAGCAGGTGCTTCTGAGGTAGTTAAGTACTTCTGCCCTGTCGTTACTTGCTCTTGTGCATTAGCAACACTTTGTTGGCTATCGAGTATTTTATTAATGTTGTTTTGGTACATTAAGTTATTTGATAAACGCATAATTACCTCGCTGCACTTAATAAGGTGTCGAAAATTTCTTGAGCTGCAGCCAACACTTGAGCTGATGCTGAATATGATTGCTGAAAACGCAGTAAATTGGCAGCCTCTTCATCTAGGTTTACACCTGAGAGCGACTCATACCACGCTTCTGATTGCTCTGCTAACGCATCAAATGCGCTGGCACTGGTAATGGCTTGGCCAGTGACTACGCCAATATCACTCACTAACCCTGAATAGGCTTGATTAAACGTTTCGTGATTGTCGGCAGTGGCTGTTGTCACTACATTTTTACGTACTAACTCACCATTTTGTAAATCAGCGAGTTTTAAACCATTACGGTTATCGTCAAAGCCGCCTTCGTTAAATTCAAGGGTAAAGGTATCTCCAGTGGCTGGCGTGCCTTCAATGTCAAAATCAAAGCCATAATTGCTATAAGGTGCGCCAGCCTGAGCCAGTACGCCTTCTGCTGGAGGCGTTACTGTAAACGTCGTGGTGCCATTTGCATCTGTAATTTGATATTCGTTTGCAGTGCCTGTTTTAACTAACGTTATATCGCCATTGGCTAAACCGGGGGTAGTGTTAAAGCCACCCGAGGTAACGCTTGTTACTTCTCCGGCTGAAATAGACGCTGTACCTACATTATCTATGCTGTTAGCTGTACGAATTGGCGATGCAAGTGCTAAGTCTTCACCGCGGCTTGTCGCAAGGGAAATACTGGTTGCCGCCTCAGAGTTAAGTTTAATTTGAAACTGATCACCTGTATTACCAGTACCGGCTACATCAATTTGTAAACCAAACGACTCCCCACTCGTAATATTATCTGAGTCGATAACACCTGATGGCGGTATCGTCGCTAAAGAGGCGCTGCCTATCGGCTCCCCTTTATTATCTATAGGCTGGATGCTCACTTCATTTGCATTAGCGGTATAAGTAACAATAAAGTCGCTGGCAGGCAGTTCACTGCCTTTACCGGCCTCAAGCGTGGCAGTTAAACTGGCGCCGCCGGTATTAGCTTGGTATGCATAAGCACCCACGGTAGGTATGGTAAAAATATCACCGCCTAGCTCGCCGTTAGCATCCATACCCAATTTATTTTGCTCGTTGAACGCATCTGCAATGGCCAATCCCATTTGGCCAATTTGGTTTTGTGCAGGCACGAGTATGTCGTCTCTAAAAGCCAACAAGCCGCCAATTTTGCCTTTTAATTTAGTTGCATCTATTTCTAGCGGCACAGCTTTGCCGCCATTAACGTCAAGCGTCAATTCTTTAAAATTAGGATCGGGGTCACCCGACAGTGAAAACAAGTTAAATGTACCGTTTTCCATAACTAAAGATTCACCGCTGCCCATAAAGACGAGTTTTTCGCCATTAGGGCCATCAAGTGTTTCTATATCAACAAGCTCTGATAATTCACGAATCGCTAAGTCGCGCTGGTTATAAATAGAGCTTGCGCTTGATGCGTTATTTGTGCCATTTACGACTGCAATTTCTTGGTTTAACGTATTTATATTTTGGATAAGTGAGTTGGCTTCTTCAGAAAAAATCTCAAGCTGCTCATTTACTATACCTTGTTGCTCAAGCACGATACCCGAAAGCCTATCCATTTGCTCAACTAAACTTTGCGCATCGGTCATTACTAATGAGCGAGCAACTGTTGAAGATGGCTGATTTAGCGCCTCTTGCACGTTATTAAATAATGAATTTATGCCCGTTGATAAGTTATTAGACTCTTCTGAAAAAATAGTGTCAACACGGTTGGCCTCTGTTACAAATTGATCAAAAAACGATTTATTTGACGTGTCGCGGTTTAACTGCGACTGGGCAAACTCGTTCAATAACCTATATGTTTCGCCGCGACCTACTTGGTTATCTACCATCGTAGTAAATTCAGTGCGCTCACGTACGTAGCCTTCTGTATTTACATTGGTGATGTTTTTACTGGTCGTTTGCAACAGCTCAGAGCTTGAACGCACCCCAGCACTGGCAATATTTAATAAACTAAACGACATATTACTTCACTCCTTGGGTAAACGCGCTTGTTGCAATATTTTTAAGCTCACTGCTATTTAGCACTTTTTTTATTTTACTCGCGTAATTAGGATCGGTTGCATAGCCTGCTTTTTGTAGCGAATCTAAAAATTCGTTTGGCTGTGCTGTTTTTTGTAATGCTTCTTCGTAGCGTGGGTTTTGCGTTAAAAAATCGACAAAGTCGTTCACGCTTTCTTTTATAGATTCGTAAGCTCTAAAACTTGCTTGCTTTTTAACAGGGGTACCTTGCTCAAATTCAAGCGTTACTTTACTTGCTTTATCGCCTTCCCAGCTTTTATCTGATTTAATATTGAACAGGTTATTTGAGCTATTCCCGTCGCTTTTATTAATAATATGCTTACCCCAACCCGTCTCAAGTGCCGCTTGGGCCACCATTACTGCAGGGTTTAAACCAATTTTTTCGGCCGCTGTTTTAGCATGCTCCCACACTGCACTAACAAACTCTTCAGCATTATTAAATGACGACTGTTGTGTAGGCTGTGTTGTGGTTTTAGTTTGTGTTGCCGCACTGCTAACCACTGAGTCATCTTTATTTGCTTGCTTTTCACTGTGTACCTTTTCGTGCGGTAGTTCAGAGCCTGCGCGTTTATCACTCATAAAGTTGTTAGTAGTTCTTAATACGGAGCCAGGCATAAAGTTCTCAGCCTCTGGTGAGAGCTGCTGAACAATTAAATCAGCCAAACCTAAAGACCCATTTGATGAAAGCTCAGAAGAGAGCTGCTGATCGTGCATTTCTTCAAAAAACTTTACGCCGCTAGAGTTAAACGGACTGTCTTCATCTTCAAATGCTTCGTTGGCTTTACGCATCCCTTTTAGAAGCATTTGGGTAAAAATAGCTTCAAATTGTGCCGCTGCTTTTTTTAGCGCCGCTTTAGAGGCATCAGTAGATGCATCACCGCTGTTTAAAGCGTCTTGACGTAAAGTATTAAGATTACTTAAATCAAAAAAGTTTTGCTTATCGAGGTGATTTGTTTCCATCAGCTTTTTGACACAAAAATGAATAATGCTTTAAGAAATGCAAAAATTGAGCCAAAGAAAGGTAAACAGTAAAAAGCTTAAGTACCTTTTGAGTACTTAAGCTTTATTTGGAAGGGTAAACATTCTTAAAAATAATTAAATAACAACAAGCTGTCCGTTAATTGCACCCGCTTCTTTAAGCGCTTCTAAAATAGCCATTAGGTCTCCAGGTGCTGCGCCTACTTCATTTATAGCACGCACTAAGTCATCTAAGCTAACGCCGGGGTTAAATACAAACGCACGAGAATCATCTTGATTAACGTCAATAATACTTTGCTGTGTAACAACGGTTTCGCCTTCTGCTAATGGATTAGGCTGCGTTACATTTTGCTGTTCAGCAATTGTGACTGTTAGGCCGCCATGGGTTATTGCCGCAGGCTGTAGCTTCACATTTTTGCCAATGACAATCGTTCCCGTACGTGAATTAACAATAATTTTGGCTGAAGTGTCAGCAGGCTTAAACTCTAGGTTTTCAAGCGTTGATAAATAAGACACTCGTTGCGATGCATCACGTGGCGCAATAACGCGTACTGAGGCAGCGTCAATAGCTTGTGCACTATTAGGGCCTACCAAGTTGTTAATTGTTGCTTCTAAACGTTTTGCCGTTGTAAAGTCTGGGCGGTTTAGGTTAAAAGTAATGTAGTCGCCTTGCATAAAAGGGCTTTTAACTTCGCGTTCAACAGTCGCTCCGTTAGGTACGCGGCCAACTGTCGGGGTGTTAATGACCACTTTACTGCCATCTAGCCCTTGTGCTCCTAAACCACCCACAATTAGGCTACCTTGTGCTATAGCATATACGTTTCCATCCACCCCTTTTAAGAAAGTTTGTAACAAGGTGCCGCCACGTAAACTGCCTGCACTGCCAATAGAAGATACCGTAATATCAATTGTTTGACCCGGCTTTCTAAACGGCGGAAGCTCAGCATGGACAGCCACTGCTGCTACGTTTTTAATTTTAGGACTTTGTGTTGAAGGCAGCGTAATTCCAAAACTGTTTAGCATGCCTCTAAAGCTTTGTTGCGTATAAGAGTTTTGCTCCCCAGTACCAGGTAGCCCCACCACTAAACCATAGCCAACCAATTGGTTAGCACGTACGCCTTCAACCATAGAGACATCTTTTATACGCTCGGCGCTGGCAGAAAATTGCCAGCCTAGCAGTATGATCAAAATAAACGCTTTAATGCTATTCATACTACTATCCTCTAAAACGGAAATAACGAGCTACTAAAGAAACGTGTTAACCACCCTGGGCTTTGCGCTTCTTGTGTTTGTCCTTTACCTGAATATTGAATTCGGGCATTAGCTATTCTATTCGACTCAACCGTGTTATCGGCGCTTACATCTTGCGGACGTACAAGCCCTTCGAGCCTAATAAACTCTTCGCCGGTGTTAAGTGTTAGCCATTTTTCACCACGAATAACTAAATTACCATTGGGTAAAACACGCATAACATTCACCGAGATGTCGCCCACTAAGCTGTTTGACTGATTTGATTTAGAGTCACCGGTAAATGATGAATCACTACCAATGCCAAACTGAATACTGTCGCCACCTATATTTACAGGTAAACCACCTAACCCAATAACGGGGTCTAGGCTGGCTTCGGTTTCTTTATCGGTTTCGGTTTTAGCGGCTTTTGTAGCTTGTGTTGACTCTTCAAGCTTAACGGTAATTATATCGCCGGTTCTAAGTGCTTTTTTGTCTGAATACAAATCATTAAATGTATTGGTGTTAAACAACGAACCCGTTGCAACAACAGGCTCTGCTACAGGCTCTGGGTACATGGGTGCGTAGTAGGGGTCATCTTGAACCACTTCACTATTTTGCGTAGAAACACAGCCACTTAAAAATAAGGTGCCTGCTGCAAATAAAATAACATTACGCATAACTATCCCCTTGTGCACGGTTATAACTGTTGATTGATGTAGCTCATCATTTCGTCAACGGCCGAAATTACTTTTGAGTTCATTTCGTAAACACGTTGAGTTTCGATAAGGTTAACCAATTCTTCCGTTACATTAACGTTTGATGTTTCAAGCGAGCCTTGAATAATAGTACCTAAGCCTTCTACGCCTGGATTACCTTGAACAGGCGCACCACTAACAGCGGTTTCGGTGTAAAGGTTTTGACCAATTGGCTCAAGACCCGATGGATTAATAAAGTCACTAATTGTTAGCTGGCCAATTACCACGTTATCGGCTTGCCCTGCAACGCGTACAGATACTTCACCATCTTGAGAGACTGTAATTGATTGCGCATCATCGGGTACATTCATTTCCGGCTGAACAACAAAACCTGCACCTGAGGTAACAATGCGGCCGTCTTCATCGGTAGTAAATTGCCCATTTCGCGAATACGCAATATTGCCATCGGGTTGCAGCACTTCAAAAAAGCCTTCGCCTGAGATCATCCAATCGAGTGAGTTTTCGGTGGTGAGCATATTACCTTGCGTAAACTCTTTTTGGTTAGCAACCACTTTTGCACCCGCACCTAGCATTAGGCCAGATGGCAGCTCGGTATCTTGTGATGAGCGCCCGCCAGGTTGGTTGATGTTTTGATACAATAAATCTTCAAAAATAGCGCGGCTTTTTTTGTAACCTACGGTACTGGCATTCGCCAAATTATTTGAAATAACTGAAATATCAGTTTGTTGAGCGTCTAGCCCTGTTTTACTTATCCACAATGCAGGATTCATAAGTATGCCCTCATTTTAAAGTTAAACTATGCGCATCAACTGATCTTGACGTTCGTCAATCTCTTCAGCTGTTTTCATTAGTTTTACTTGTAACTCAAATTGACGTTGGTGGTTGATCATATCGACCATTTCGTGAACTGGATTAACGTTAGACATTTCCAGTGCACCACTTAACACTTTTACATTTGCAGAGGTGTCGACAGTTTGCCCTGGTACAGGTCTAAATAAACCATCGTTGCCTTTTTCAAGCTCTCTGCTGTTTCCTTCAACAACGCGCAGCGTGTCTACTTCTTCTAAAAAATTGGCTGGTGCGCCTTGGGGGCGAACCTGTATGGCACCATCTTCACTAAAACTTATTTTTTCAATAGGAACCGGTAAAATTACGGGGCCACCTTCGCCAATAACTTGACGACCATGACTTGTTACCAACATACCTTGCGCAGTAATGTTTAGCGTGCCTACTTTTGTATAGGCTTCGTTTCCTGAGTCATCTTGAACGGCAAGCCAGGCGTTATCGCTCATGGCAATATCTAAATCTCGCCCTGTTTCGATTATGCCGCCAGAGGTCATGTTAGAACCTGGTCGCTCTTGCATAGAAAACACACGCGTTGGTAAGCCCTCGCCAAATGCTTGCATAGAGCGCGCTTGCGCAAAGTCAGCTTTAAAACCCGTGGTGTTTGCGTTTGCCAAATTATTGGCTTTAAGTGCAAGCCCTTGTAGGCTTTGCTTAGCGCCAGAGGCTGCAATGTAGACCATTTTGTCCATAACATCGACTCACATAAAAAATCTCTGAGCTGATAAATGCAAAATAGATGCCAGGTTAAATTTGACGCAGTATAAGGAAGGTATTGAACGGTTCAGCTAGGCTAATTTTAGCGACATAGCTACAAAAAAGGCTGCAAAAATGCAGCCTTAAAATCTTAACCAAAAATAAGATTAACTTATCTAATCTGCAAAATACTTTGCTGAATTGTTGAGTTAACTTCAAGCGCTCTTGAGTTCGCTTGGTAGTTACGTTGAGCGGTAATCAAATCAACTAATTCGTTTGTTAAGTTGGTATTAGATTGCTCAAGCGCGGATGAATTAATACTACCAAAAGTGCCCGAGCCTGCTTCACCGGCCACTGGCTCACCAGAGTCAATGCTTTGCTTCCAGCTGGTATCGCCTACTTGCGAAAGGCCTTGAGAGTTTGGAAAGCGAACCATAGCAACTTGGCCTAAGTAGGTTGAATCGCCATTGCTGTATGAGGCAACAATTTTACCGTCTGTGCCAATATCAATGCCCGCTAAACGACCCACTGTAGAACCATCTTGGTCAAGTGCTTTTACTTCAAAGCCACTTGAGTACTGAGTTGGAATACGGCCAGCTGTGTTGTTTTCATCACGCCAGTTTAGCTCAATACCTGTACTTGGGAATGTTGCGCCGTTATCAAGCATTGACGATAAACCAGTACCTGCACCTGCCGGTAAATTAATTTCATCAAACGTGGTGGCGTTAGTATTTGCTACACCATCTGTTGTGGCGGGTAAACCGCTAGAATCAAAACCAAGTGTGGTAATAGGTGTATATGGTGTAGTTGTTTGCTCTGCACCAGATGTACCGTTTACCACTTTACCATCAAGCGTAGCGTATACTTCCCAGCTATTGTCTGTACCACCTGCAGCTGCATCTTCTTCTTTTACAAAAAAGTATTGCAGAATATGTGGTTCACCTAATGAGTCGTAAACAGTAGTAGACGTCGACGAATTATAGGTACCGTTCGATGTCGGATCAAAATCGAGGCCTGTTGCATCAGCTGTTGCATCTAAGTTGAACGATAAAAATACGTTTTCGGTTGCGCGAGGCGAACCAGATGAATCAGGAATTTGAATTGGGTTAGTTGTACTTAGACTTACCGATGTGGTGTCCCCACTTGATGCATCAACCGGAAAAGCTTGTAAGTAATTACCTTTGGCGTCAACCATAAAGTTATCTTGGTTAAGCTTAAATGCACCTGCACGAGTATAGGTTAAATCTTGCGACGAAATATCATCAGTCATTGCAAAATACCCTTCGCCGGTAATCGCTAAATCTAACGAGTTGTTAGTAAATTGCAGTGAGCCTTGATGAAATTGCTGTGCAACCATGGTTGTTTGCACACCATCACCATTTTTGGTTTTACCTGCACTAAACACAGATGCAGCATATACATCAGCAAATTCAGCCCGCGATTCTTTAAAACCAGTGGTATTTACGTTAGCAATATTATTTGCTGTTACGTCTAAGTCTTTTTGAGCGGCAGCTAGGCCTGTAAGTGCGATATTAAAGCTCATAATTCACCTCTAACTTTTAATCTAATAGCCTGCTAGCAGGCGAAATACTTTTTAATTGGTTATGCGATCTCTGCGACATCAGTCAACCTAACCGCACCCTCTTTAGTGTTAATAATAATGCCACTAGAGCCATTGATATTAACGCTTTCAATGTTTTTGAATGTTGCCACCGGTAAGCTTGAAAACTCGCCGTTGGTACTGCCCTCTGCAGTAATAGTGTATTCGCCCTCTGGTAGGCGCTCACCGGATTCATTATTACCATCCCAGCTAAAGCGCACTGCACCCGCTGCTTGCGAACCCATATCGATAGTTCTAACCAGTTGCCCAGAAGCATCTGTGACTTTAATTGTTAAATTATCAACGGCTTCTTCAGCAACCGCAGACCCTTTTGCCTCTCCGCTTTCGCCAAGCTCAAGCGTATTAGATTCTAAAAGCGCTTGCTTACCAACCAGCGTTGATGCTTGTAAGGCAGAGTTTGAGGTCATTGACGAGGCAAGTGACTCAAAATTTGTGTTTAAATCTGTGATGCCTTGCGCCATGGTAAAATTAGTCATTTGCGCAATCATCTGATCGTTATCAGCCGGATTACTCGGATCTTGATACGATAGCTGCTGAGTTAGCAACGAGAAAAAATCTTCCTGCGTTAATGCATCGCTCTCTTCAGTGGTTGTCGCTACTTGGGTCTCTTGCCAAGTTATAGAGTCCAAAAAAGATGAACTAGTACTAATATCGTTACTCATAACCTACCCTCGGTTATCGCTGCCCAAGTAACAGCGTTTTGCTTAACATTTGCTTAGCTGCATCGGCAACTTGCACGTTTGTTTGATAAGAGCGAGAAGCAGAGATCATATTTGCCATCTCCTCAACAACATTAACGTTGGGTTTATAGATATAGCCATTTTCATCCGCACTTGGGTGATTAGGGTTATATTCAATTTGTAGTGGTTTGTTACTCTCAACAATTCCCAGCACTTTAACACCAACAGCGGAGCCCTGAGGGTTGCTGGCTGAAGCAGACGCTTTCGTCAACTCGGCAGCAAATACAGGTTGGCGTGCTCGGTAAGTTTTGTCTTGGGATGAACTAATTGTATTAGCATTCGAAATATTACTCGCGGTGGTATTTAAGCGAACATTTTGCGCACTCATACCACTGCCTGAAATATCAAAAACGTTATATAAACTCATAATTATTATCCTTGACTACCGAGCGCTTTATTCAGGCCCTTAAATTTACTACTTAAAAATTGCAGGCTTGCCTGATACTCCATCGCATTCTGTGTATACAAGTTTCGTTCCACCTGTATATCAACTGAGTTACCATCGCCTGTATCTCCTTGATTTGGATTGCGAAATAATTCAGAACCACCTACACTTCGAGTACCACCAGCAATGTGTTTTTCATTGGTAGTAACCATGCTATTGCCGCTTTGCTGAGTTGACCTTGCCGCTTTTAATGCTGAGGCAAAGTCGATATCTTTTGCTTTATAGCCAGGCGTATCAGCATTCGCTATATTTGTGGCAAGTACTTCTGCCCGCTGTGAGCGGATCAACATTGCATGCGGGTGCACACCTAATGCTTTATCAAAACTGATAGCCATAACGTTCTCCAAAAAATTGACTTGCTTAAGTTAAAGCAATTTATAAGCCAGTAGTTTTTAGTTACGTTATTTTTTTATAGAGGGTTGTTATTAAATAAAAAAACGACGCTAAGAACGTCGTTTTTTAATAACAAAGTGATAGGATTATTTTTTTTGGTAGATGATTCCAGGGTTACAACGAACCATATCAAACTCGTTACTTAAGCCCGTCATCGACTCCGACGCACCTAAAAATAAATACCCTTTTGGGTTTAGTGCTTGGGCAAACTGACCAATTATTTTTGCTTTAACCTCTGGTGAAAAATATATAAGGACATTGCGGCAAAAAATAATATCAAACTTCCCCATTAAGGCATAAGAATCAAGCAAGTTTAAATGTCTAAAGCTCACCTGTTTTCTAACTGAGTCGACAACTTTTGCCATACCGTTGCCGCTATCCATAAAGTACTTTTTACGGCGCTCTGCTGATAGGCCTCGCGCTAATGCCAACGCATCATATTCGGCGTTTTTACACATATCGAGCATTGTGTTAGAAATATCAGTACCAATAATTTGTGCCCCCATACGCAACACGCCCGGTTGCTTGGCCTGAAACTCAGCAACAGACATGGCAATAGAGTATGGTTCTTGGCCTGAAGAGCTGGCCGCTGACCAAATTTTTAATGGTCGGCGGGCGTCTTTAAACTCTGGAAACAGTTTATTTTTTAAAAGCTCAAATGGGTATTGATCCCTAAACCACAAGGTTTCGTTAGTGGTCATGGCATCAACTACAGCGGCTCTAAGTTGCCGCTCATGAGGGCCAAGCGTTTTACTCACTAATTGTGATAAAGATTCAACATTAAAACGAGCCATAAGCGGCGCAAGCCTACTTTTTACTAAATACTGCTTGTTTTCGCCTAGCACAATACCACATTGCTGCTCTAAAAATGAGCGAAACTGATCGTAGTCACTTTGCTGCAAATCTTTATTATTCAAATTAATAACACCTATTGTTGTTTAGTCGCAATGAACCCATTTTTTAACTGCTGTTGCCAATTCATCAGGGTTAAATTTTGCTATAAAGTCATCCGCGCCTACTTTTTCGATCATCGCCTGATTAAACACCCCACTCAAAGAAGTGTGTAAAATAACATGTAGAGGCGCTAATTTTGGATCTGCTTTAATTTCTGCTGTTAATGTATAGCCGTCCATTTCAGGCATTTCAACATCAGAGATAAGTAAACCTACGCGCTCAGTAATATCATTTTTACAATCAAGCTCGGCTATTTCTTTAAGCCTAACTAAAGCCTCTTTACCATTTTTTGCAAGCTCAGTTTGCACGCCAAGTGGCTCAAGTGCTCTTTTTACTTGGTTACGTGCAACAGCTGAATCGTCGGCAATAAATACAATGCGCTCGCCTAAGTCTTTTTGTATTGCACTATCGGCGGCAAGGTCGGCGCTAACTTCGGTATTTACTGGACAAATTTCGTTTAAGATTTTTTCTACATCGAGAATTTCGACTAGTTCGTTTTCAATCTCGGTAACGGCAGTTAAATAAGAGTAACGCCCTGCTCCCGACGGAGGTGGCATTATTTTTTCCCAGTTCATATTAACGATTCGCTCAACGCCGCCAACTAAAAAGCCCTGCACTGAACGATTGTATTCTGCAATTATTATGAAGCTGTCTTTAACATTTTCAATAGGTCGGCCGCCTACGGCCATTGATAAGTCGATAACTGAAATAGTTTGACCACGAATATGCGCCACACCCCGAATGTATGCATTTGATTTAGGCATACTCGTTAAAGGAGGACATTGCAGTACTTCTCTTACTTTAAATACATTGATCCCAAAACGCTGACGCCCTCTGAGCTTAAATAATAGTAATTCTAGGCGGTTCTGCCCAACCAACTGGGTGCGTTGGTTTACTGAGTCTAAAATGCCTGCCATTCAAATCTCCTAAAGAAAACAAATAATGCGGAACGATAATTGCTTTCTGTTTATAAAGCTACATAACATCGCGGGAGCGTCTACTTTTTGACGCAAAATATTTATACCCTGTTTGAAACCATAAGCATAGTCGAAACATTATGAGTTTGTTAAAAAAAGTCAGAAGATACAGTGTTTTTTATTTTCTTGCTAGCCTCTGCTTAGCAACACCTTTGCATGCAAAAGTGTTTAGTAAAGATTTATTACAAGAAATAGCAATTTCTCATATTGCAGAGCAAGTTACCGTACCACTTGAAAAAAATGTGGAGATTACCGCGCTTGCTCTCGATAGCCGCATTCCTGATAGAGTATGCGAAAACGAGCCAGAATTAGTCGTGCCAAATGAGCCGCCATTTACACGCCAGGTGACTGTTCAAATAAAATGTAACGATGCGCAAAGCTGGACTCAATATGTCCATGTAAGAATAGTTAAAATGGCGCCCGTTGTGGTTGCCACGGCAAATCTAGCCCGTGGTGAAGTTATTACTAAGTCTCATTTAAGCGTACAAATGAAGCCTTCACAGTTTGTTAGGGTACAATATTTAGATGATCCCTTAATGCTTATTGGCAGCCGCAGTAAGCGAAATATAAGAAGCGGTATGCCGGTTTTGCTCAACCAAATTTGTATGGTTTGCAAAGGCGACGCTGTTAATATTTATGCGAGTATTAAAGGACTTAGAATAAAAACCACGGGGATAGCACTTGAAGATGGCACCCTTGGTGAGCAAGTACAGATAAAGAATAAAAAATCCGGTAAAATTTTGAATGCACGCGTAGATGGTGTAGAGTCTGTGCAAGTAAATATTTAATTTCGATTTATACTAAAGTATCCTATGTATATGCCGATAACTTGGCATAAGTTGGGTAATATACAGGTTTATTATTATGGTTAATCAAGTTAATGGCAGTAATCAACAAGCTAATGCGCTTACAAACGCAAAACAGCAACAAGTTGATATTAAAAAAGATAACGCTGCAAGTACACAAACAACACAGACTCCTTCGCCTAAAGCGGCAAGCGATTCAGTGAGCCTGACGCCGCAAGCACAGCAGTTAAAAACACTGCAAGATAAAGCACAGCAATCATCTGGCTTTGATAGTGAAAAGGTCGCTGAGCTTAAAAAAGCGATTACCGAAGGTAAATACCAAATTGATGCTGAAAAGCTGACTAAAAACTTAGCTGATTTTGAGTTTAACGTATATGGCTGATCACAATAGTTTAATTAGCGTTAAATTAAATGAACAAGTTAAATGCTTGGATTCATTATATGCGTTATTAAACGAAGAGCTTAGTATTATTGCCTCTCGCAGAGGTGAAGGTTTAAAAGAACTTGCCCAACAAAAAATGTCTTTTTTAACTAAGCTTACGCAGCTCGATAAAGAGTTGAATAAACTTTTTGCTGCAAATGATGAAAATGCCCCTGACGTAACTGAACGAGTAGCGCAAGTTAAAGCGCAGTTAGCGCAGTGCCAAAAACAAAATAAAGTAAACTCACATGCTGCCCGCCAAGCACACTTAAGTGTAAAACAATTAAAAGATATTTTAATTGGCGCCCCAACCAGTATGACTTACGACCAAGGCGGTAGTGTAGTTAATACCGACAGCAAGCTGGTTCGTAACCTAAAAGCTTAACTGCTTTTATCTATCCTAATTTATTAAAAAAGCCCTTATTGAAGTCTCAATAAGGGCTTTTTTAGGTTTACTACTTAGCACAAAATAATAACCACACTTTTGATTAAGTGAGTTTTAGAAACCCACTTCAGCTATTTAACTGAAGTGGGTTACTGATTTAAATATCTGTTTGGTTATTACCATTTTCAATTAAGTGTTTAATCATTTCCTCTGATTGATTTTGAACATCAACTGCTGGCGCTGCCTCATCAATACTTCCTCCACTTTGTGCAGGGCTATAAGCAATTGCAGAGCCTTCATCCTCAACCAGTGTATTTAGCGCTATAAACTGCTCTGCATCTTCATCAATGATTACTTCATTAATATTAAGCGGCTCCGCCGAACTCACTTGCACTGTTTGCTCAGGTGTTGATAGGCCACTTAAGTTACCTAAATCAATCGTGTCAATGCTTAATACGGTGCTGCCTGAAATTTCATTAGGTTTTGTATCACCTAATGCTGAATCTTCGCTAAATGATTCTGCAATACTATCGCCTAATCCGAATGTACTTTCAGCTGTACTCAAATTATTTTCAGCTGAAACTAACTCGGAGTTATATCCTTGGTCAATAACATTATTGTATAAATTTTTAACTAAGTAGTTACCGGCTTCATCAATGGTGATAAAACGATAGTCGCTCCAAGAACCTAAATCGAGTACAGACAATAAGTAACTCCACTCACCATTAGCATCCGATTGAACCTCTGTAGAACTTTCTAATACATTAAGATTAATATTTAGCACATCAAGACCAAGCAAGTTATTCCCTACGACGTATACACTACTACCCTCTTCTACAGTGCCTATGGCAGTCAGACCTAAGCCAAACAATCCATGATAGTAACTAACCTGAAAACTTATTGGCGTAGTATCAACAACCAATCCAGATAAATCACCACTTGAAGTAACATTTCCAGATTCATCAGTAGCGGTAGCCGTTACAGTGTATGCTCCATCGAATAAAGCATTGTCTGGTGATACGCTCCATACACCTGTCTCACCCGCTGTTGTATCCTTGGTTACAACAGTACCGCTTTCATCTATAAAGCTTATGGTAATATCTTCATTTGCTCCTGCGGTACCGGTGATCTTAGGTGTGCTATCGCCTGTTAATTCTAAACCAGAGTTAATTACTATACCTGAATCAACTATGCTGCTTATTGATTGCTCGCCAATATTTCCTGCATTATCAAGTACGCTTACATCAACACTGTAGTTCCCTTCATTAAGAGGCTGCGAAGCTGTAACACTCCACGACCCGTCTGTGTTTACTGTTGTTGAAACATTGTGTGTTTCACCTAGTGCGTCAGTAAACATCACCATAACTGCAGCTCCAGCAAAACTTCCGGTTGCCGAGCCTGTAATAGTCGGTGTGGTATCTTGGCCTACTGCAATAGGGTCTATAAATACAATAGGTGCTGTGTAATCAGTACTTGAAACCATGGTATCGCTTGATGAGTTTCCTGCAGCATCACTCACTGTTGCAGTAGCACTAAAACCGCCTTCACTAAGCGGCGTAACAGCTGTGACTGACCAAGTTCCGTTACCTGCCACTTGTGCAGTTAATGTTTGCGAATCACTATTAGCATCAGTAAGTACTACGCTTATGGTTGTACCTGCCGGAGCATCACTTGTACCTGAGATGGTTGGCAGTGAGTTATTCGTAACTGCAAGTTCATTAATTTCAATTGTAGGCGGAGTTAAGTCAACTATGCCATTAAGACTTGTAGAGCTTGTAAGGTTTAAGTTTTCGACTGTCGCATCAACCGTAAATGCACCTTCAGCTAATGGAGTGGTCGGTATCAATGTCCATACACCAGCAATAGCTTGAGTGTTATAGGTTGTTGCATTACCACTGCTATCTGTAATAACAACTTCTACATTACCGTTTAACACATCGGTAGTACCACTAATAGTAGGGGTTGTATCGCTTGTATCTATTATTGGGTTAATTAATAGACTCGGTAAAGTGGTGCTCACAACGCCCGTTTGCGTCACCGTTGCTATATTGCCTGCGTTATCAATACTAATAGCCTCGACGGTTAAATCGCCCTCAGCAAGTAAAGGTGCAACAACAAGCCACGTGCCATCTCCTAATACTGTTGTAGTAACTTCATAAAGTGTGTTTGCAGAGTCGGTAATATTAACCGTGATTAAGCTACCGGTTTCTTCGTCACTGGTGCCAGTAATAGTAGGCGTTAATGTATTAAGTACACCAAAGGCGTCTATTTCTAACGATGGCGGTATGGTATCAATCGTCACTTGCTCAGTAGCAGACTGGCCTAGATTACCCGCAGCATCAGTAATACTTGCGAATACACTATATATACCATCAGGTAGGCTAGTGGTTACTAATGACCACGTGCCATCGCTACCAACAAGGGCATCAAATACTGTTGCGTTGCCGTTACTATCTATCACAGTTACATCAATGTCTGTGCCTTGAGCTTCTTCAGAAGTACCAGAAATAGTTAGAATGTCAGTATTGCTGATGCTCAACGGTAAAATATCTACCACAGGCACAAACGTATCAACAACAAACTCGAGCGTTTGTGTTACTACATTGCCGGCATCATCAGTGATACTCACGTTGGCAACATGCTGCCCTTCAGTCAGCGCATCAACCTCCAGTGAAAATAGCCCTGCTGCATTCACTGTTGTTGTTAGTACTGAGCCTCCGTCCAGCTGAATCTCTACCACTCCATTAATTAAATCACTGGTCCCTTGAATAATTGGAGTAGAATCTGACGTTGTACCAATCACTTGCAAATTAAGCGTTGGCGAGATGGTATCTACTACACTGCTTAGCAGCTGTGTAGCTGTGATCCCGACTTCACTTAATACATTTACAGTTACAGTAAACACGCCCTCAGCAAGTGATTGAGGAACCTGTACAGTCCATGAATTATCTGCCTGCACTATAGCAACCAAATCTTGTGCTATGTTATCGCTATCTACCACTCTCACTAGCACTTCGGTGCCTGGTGCTTGGTCGGTCGTACCGCTAATTACTGGTAAATCACCCTCGCCAGCTACAAAGTCAACCACCGCATTAAGTAACGGCGTTGAAGCATCTACATCTGCCGTCGTAATAGTGGTGGTGTTACCCGCTTCATCAGTTGCAGAGGCTTCAACAACTGATAAGCCAATAATATTAACCGCTAGGCCTAATAACTCCCAATCACCATTGGCATCGGTGGTTACATCGTAAGTTAAGTTAGCCAAATCACCTGCTAATTCTAAATTAACGGTGACTGTTTTACCTTCACCTAAATCGGAAGTACCAGATAAAGATACTAGCTGTCCTAATACGAACGAAGGCA
The DNA here is from genome assembly GCF_028599265.1 of Pseudoalteromonas sp. Angola-4. Classification (NCBI taxonomy): domain Bacteria; kingdom Pseudomonadati; phylum Pseudomonadota; class Gammaproteobacteria; order Alteromonadales; family Pseudoalteromonadaceae; genus Pseudoalteromonas; species Pseudoalteromonas sp. Angola-4. The sequence continues at coordinate 122,204 of NZ_JAQREK010000013.1, forward strand.
CAATAGTAAGCTCTGGCCCTACTGTATCTACTTCGCCACCTGTTTTACTATCAACAGAGGTATTTCCTGCGCTATCAGTCATCGTTGCCGAAACACTGTAAACACCTTCTGCTAATACGTTGTCTGCAGCGGCTTGCCAGTCCCCATTAGCATCCGTTTGTACGGTAATTTGATGCGATGCGCCAGCTGAGTCAGTAAACGTAACGAAAACGTTTGTATTTGGCTCGTTTGATGTGCCACTAATTAATGGCGTGCTGTCTTGGGTAAGTATTAATGAACTTTGATCAATACTAATTTCTGGCGCAATTGTATCTATATTAGCGTTAGTGATATTGCTGCCTGTATTTCCGGCATTATCAGTAATGAATACTTCTACTGAATATGCCCCTTGCGAAAGACTATTGCTTGCCTCTACTGACCAAGTTCCACCGGCTTGCACCGTTGTATTGACAGTATGCGCATTACCTTGGAAGTCGGTAAATACCACAGCAACCACATCTCCTACGGCTGCACCTGTTACACTGCCAGAAACGCTAGGTGTTAAATCTGTACTACCTACAATATCGTTAATGCTAACCACTGGTGCGGTTATATCAACCACACCGGTAGTGCTAGTATTTACAGGGTTGCCCGCGGTATCACTTGTTGATGCAGTAACAGTATACGTGCCTTCGCTAAGCGATAAAGGAGCTGCAACTGACCATGTGCCATTTGCACCTACTGTGGCATTAACTGTTTGCTCTGCGCCTAAGCTATCTGTAATCAAAATAGCGACTATCGCGCCTTGTGGGGTTGTACTTGTACCTGAAATTGTAGGCGTTGTATCATTACTCGTTAGTAGCGGTGTAATATTCAATTCTGGGGCTGTTAAATCTATCAGCCCTGTATCTGTTGCACTGCTGGTTAAGCCACCTTCAGTCACACTGGCTGAAACAGTAAACGTGCCCTCAGGAAGGATATTTGCTGCATCTACACTCCATGTATTATCAGTTACAGTTGTTGTAACCGTGTGCGAGACATTATTAACATCGGTAATAGTAACCGTAACTAACGTACCATTTGCAGCACTACTCGACCCAGAAAGCGTAGGTGTTTGATCGTTTGTATCAACAATGGTGTTTATATTAATGGTAGGTGCATTAGTATTAAGCGTAGCAGTAGCATTTGCTTCACTACTGTTACCTGCAGTATCAGTAATGCTTGCTGAAACTGTCAATTGTCCATCAGTTAATGGCGTGGTTACATCAACACTCCACACTCCGCCTGCCCCCACCGTCGTTGTGTAAGTATCAATGCTATCACCATCAGTAATTGTGACATTAATTGTAGTACCTTCAACCTCATTAGATGTACCTGAAATAGTAGGCGTGCTGCTATTAATTGTACCTAATGCGTCAATGGTAATGGTTGGTGCTTGAGTATCAACAAGCCCTGTTCCAGTGGCTGAACCTGCATTATTAGCATCGTCGGTAATACTAACAACAACACTGTAATTTCCTTCAGGTAAATTTGGCGCTGTTGTTTGCCAATTACCATTTGCATCAACCGTAGCAGCTAACGTATGCGTATCACCATTACTATCTGTAATAACAATATCTACATTTGTGCCAGTAGGTTCACCAGATGTACCACTAATAACTGGCGTATCTGTGTTAAATACGGTTATGTCGTCCAATGCGACTATTGGTATCTGAGTATCAATTGTTAAGTCGATTGTTGTGTTAGTGATATTATTGGCGTCGTCAGCAACATTAATTTGCGCCGTATAGTTACCATCGGTAAGTGCAGTTGGTACCTCTACCTGCCAATTTCCATCAGCATCTACTACCGCAAAAAAGGTTTGGCCATCAATGCTAATTATTACATCAGCACCTATGGCATCACTGGTGCCTGATAGGGTTGGCGTTGTATCTGCTGTAGTGTCGATAGGATTAACGCTAAGAGTAGGTGCTATGCTGTCTATTTCACCTTGTGCTTGCTCAGTGGTTAAATTACCCACATCGTCTCTTACCTCTGCGGTAACAGTGTACTGCCCTTGTGCTAACTCGGTTGGCACTTCAACAGACCAACTTCCATTAGCTTGAACTATGGCCGTAAACTGCTGGCTTTGACCTGCACTATCTACGACGGTTAGTTCTACCTCGGTTCCTTGAACCATATCAGTAACACCAGAGATCACAGGCGTTGCATCATTCGATAATGCATCTACAGTAACGGTAAGCGCAGGTGCTTCATTATCAAAATTAAGTGAGTTGACGCTCGCAACATTGCCGGCTGCATCACTTGCAGTTGCAGTAACATACGCAAGACTAAGCAGAGGTACTGTTATGTTGGCAAGTCCCCATGTGCCATCAGCATTCGTGGTAGCAGTGTAGGTAGCGCCTACAGCACCGCCAACAAGATACTCAGTAATGGTGATCACTGACCCTTCTGGTAAATCAGAATCCCCTGAAAGAGAAACTAAGTTGCCAAGTAAGAACGAAGGAATGATCTCTAAAGTCGGTGGAGTTACATCCACTTCACCGCTGTCTGTCCCTGTGCCCGTGTTGCCCGCTGCATCCGTGATGCTCGCGCTGACGCTGTAGTTACCTTCAGCTAAATCAGTCGCTGGGGTGGCACTCCAATTACCATTGGCGTCGGTTTGTACATCAATAGTTTGTACGGCATTGGCTGCATCGGTAAAGGTTATCGTAACGGTGCTGTTTGGTGCATCACTGGTGCCCGTAACTGTTGGCGAGCTGTCGTTGGTGAGCGCTGGTGCATCCACACTCACACTTGGCGCGGTGGTATCGATGTTACCGCTGCTGCTGATATCAGTGCTGTTACCTGCATCATCGCTAATGCTGGCCTCAATGCTGTAAGGCCCTTCTGCAAGTGCCGTCGGTACTTCCACTGAGAAATTGCCGCTCGCATCCACGGTGGTGGTAAAGGTTTGCTCTGCCCCTAAATCATCGATAACCGTAAAGGTGATCACGGTGCCTTCAACCGCATCACTGGTGCCGCTTAGGGTCGGTGTAGCATCGTTACTTGAACCTGGGCTGGTTAAATCAAGTGTTGGCGCAATGGTATCAACCTCCCCTGCACCTGTGGCGGTCGCTGTGTTACCCGCTGCATCACTTACGCTTGCACTTACGGTAAAGTTGCCCTCAGCAAGGGCTGTTGTAACCGGCACTGACCATGTGCCACTTGCGCCCACTGTGGCGGTAATGGTTTGCTGTGCACCGGCATTGTCTGTCACAATAATTGTCACTTCACTGCCTTGTGGCGCATCACTTGTGCCGGAGATCGTCGGTGTTGTGTCGTTGCTAACGCCGTTATCTGTAATAACAAGGCTCGGTGGGGTTAAATCAATCTCACCGGTTTCGCTCGCGCTGCCGATATTACCCAGACCATCGTCTACTTCTGCGGTCACTGTGTATTCGCCTTCAGCTAATTCAGTTGGTGCATCAACGCTCCACACGCCACCGGTTACGGTGGTATCAACAGTCGTAATATTACCCGCGCTATCTTCAAACGTTAGGCTAATGGTGGTGCCATCGGCTGCATCGCTTGTCCCATTAATGGTTGGTGTGGTGTCGTTGGTATCAACCAAGGCATTAATGCTAATGCTTGGCGCGGTGGTGTTGAGCGTGGCTGTTTCACTAACTGTGGTGGTGTTACCGGCGTTGTCGCTCACGCTGGCTTCAATGGTCAGCTCACCATCAACCAGTGCATTTGGTACATCCGCTGACCAGCTGCCATTCGCTTGCACTGTGGCGGTGAAAGTTTCGGTGGTAATGCCATCGCTGACGCTGATGCTAATTACCGTGCCGGCTGGTGCATTCGTGGTACCACTAATAGTTGGCGTGCTGTCGTTGGTGGCACCCACAGTATCGAGTGTCAGTGTCGGTGCAAGGCTATCTATAGTGCCCGATTTCGTAGCGCCGCCTGTATTGCCCGCCGCATCCGTAATGCTGGCTTGTACATTGTAGCTGCCATCAGGTAATTCTGGGCTGATTGCTTGCCAGTTGCCGTTGACATCCACGGTGGCGGTGAGCGGTGTTTCATCGCCATTACTGTCGGTGATTACAATGTTTACAACTGTGCCTTCTGGCTCAGTTGAAGTACCACTAATAAGTGGAGTACTGTCGTTACCAAGCCCCAGTGCATCCACAGTTACAACCGGGGTAATGGTATCTACATTGCCACTGCTGTTGGCGGTGCTCTCATTGCCTGCGGCATCAGTAATACTCGCCGTTACAGTAAAGTCGCCTTGTGCCAGCGCACTGGGCACTTCAATATCCCAATGCCCATCCGTACCAACGGTGGTGGTAATGGTTTGCACAGCGCCGTCACTGTCGGTCACGGTGAGTGTTACCGTGCCGCCAATTTCGTTACTGGTGCCTTGTAATGTAGGGGTTAAGTCGTTTACATCACCCACGGTTTGCATGGTTAATGTGGGTGCTTGTGTATCTAAAGTAATTGTATCGGTTACTGTTGTTGTGTTTCCTGCTTCATCAGACACGCTCACTTCGATGGTGTTATCACCTTCATTCAAGTCTGTTTGAGGGGTTACTTCCCAACTTCCATTGGCATCTACTGTGGTTGTTAGTGTTTGTTCAACACCGTTTTCATCAGTGATCACTACAGTAATCGTTGTACCTACATCGGCATCACTCGTGCCTGAAATAGTCGGTGTTGTATCATTGGTTACAGCATCAAAATCAACGGTTAAACTTGGCCCCGCAGTATCAATATTACCGGTTGCTGTATCTAAAGCGCTATTGCCTGCAGCATCAGAAACCTCTGCCTGTACAGTATAATCCCCTGAAGCTAACTCTTGAGAAAGCTCTACACTCCAGTTCCCTTGTGCATCCGTTGTCGTATTAAACGAGCGAACAACTCCTTGCGAATCTGTAACAGTCAAGCTTATTACAGTGCCAGAAACAACGCCTGTAGTATTACCAGCAATAATTGGTGTTGTATCATTACTGGTTTCTAGATCGTTAATTTGTATGGTTGGCGGCGTAATATCAATTACGGCATCAAGTTCTGCTATGGCTGAACCACCGCCTAAATCAGTCACTGTTGCACTGATTGATACACTTCCCTCAGGTAAATCGGCTGGCGGAGTAACACTCCACTGTCCGTTTGCATCAACAACCGTAGTTAAGGTAATAGTCGCACCTGTAGAGTCAGTGATCTGAACTTCAACAGACGAACCTACTTCTGCATTAAATGTATCACCGCTTATTTGTGGGGTTTGATCGTTGGTTTCACCAATCACATCAATAGTGATAGTTAACGCACTTGTATCAATAGTACCAGAGGCGCTTGCAGTACCTTCATTGCCAGCGTTATCGCTAATAGTAGCATCAACAGTATAGCTACCTTCAGCTAAAGCTACGGGTACTTCAACTGTCCAACTTCCATCTGCAATGACTTGTGCGGTGATTGTTTGCACCGCACCATTTGCGTCCGTTACAGTTAAAGTAACAGTTGAGCCTGTAGGTTCCCCGCTTACCGTACCTGATAGAGTTGGTGTAGTATCACTTGTATCACCTAGCGCATTTATTGTCACAACCGGCGCAGTTGTATCAACCTCACCTGTGGTAGTGGCCGTGGTTTCATTACCTGCGTTATCAGTTACCGATACCTCAACGGTAAATTCACCTTCACTTAGCTCATTAGGTACATCTACACTAAAGGTGCCATCGGCTTGCACTTCGGTAGTAATGGTTTGTGGGTTACCCGCTTCATCCGTCACAGTAATCGTAACAACGGTGCCCTCTGGCTCACCCGTTGCAGACCCTGAAATAGTCGGTGTGGTGTCGTTTGTATCACCCACCGGGTCAATTAACACTGTGGGCGCTGCGGTATCAACCTCACCTGTGGTGGTTGCTGTAGTTTCATTACCTGCGTTATCGGTTACCGATACCTCAACGGTAAATTCACCTTCACTTAGCTCATTCGGTACATCTACACTAAAGGTGCCATCGGCTTGCACTTCGGTAGTAATGGTTTGTGGGTTACCCGCTTCATCCGTCACGGTGATCGTAACAACTGTGCCCTCAGGCTCACCCGTTGCAGACCCTGAAATAGTCGGTGTGGTGTCGTTTGTATCACCCACGGGATCTATTATTACTGTAGGCGCTGCGGTATCAACCTCACCTGTGGTGGTGGCTGTAGTTT
>NZ_JAQREK010000122.1:0-264 GCF_028599265.1 Pseudoalteromonas sp. Angola-4
CCACGGGATCTATTATTACTGTAGGCGCTGCGGTATCAACCTCACCTGTGGTGGTGGCTGTAGTTTCATTACCCGCGTTATCGGTTACCGATACCTCAACGGTAAATTCACCTTCACTTAGCTCATTAGGTACATCCACACTAAAGGTGCCATCGGCTTGCACTTCGGTAGTAATTGTTTGCAGATTACCCGCTTCATCCGTCACGGTGATCGTAACAACGGTGCCCTCAGGCTCACCCGTTGCAGACCCTGAAATAGTCGGTG
>NZ_JAQREK010000124.1:0-261 GCF_028599265.1 Pseudoalteromonas sp. Angola-4
CCCAGACAGCCAGGAGGTTGGCTTAGAAGCAGCCATCCTTTAAAGAAAGCGTAATAGCTCACTGGTCGAGTCGGTCTGCGCGGAAGATGTAACGGGGCTAAACTATGCACCGAAGCTGCGGATTCATACTTTGTATGAGTGGTAGGGGAGCGTTCTGTAAGCGGTTGAAGGTGTACCGGGAGGTATGCTGGACGTATCAGAAGTGCGAATGCTGACATGAGTAACGATAATGCGGGTGAAAAACCCGCACGCCGGAAGACC
>NZ_JAQREK010000125.1:0-257 GCF_028599265.1 Pseudoalteromonas sp. Angola-4
CGCCCTTTCACGGCGGTAACAGGGGTTCGAATCCCCTTGGGGACGCCACTTACTATTTATAGTAGGGTAGTGTTATTAATAAAACTCGCCTGAAACGAGTCAAACCATTCAGTTGTCCTAGTGACACAGAAAAACGTTTTTGAGAAGATAATGCCATTCGCCTCGCAGGCTCGGTCTCATCTTACTTAGAAATAGCAAATCAGTGATTTGCAAAGCAATTTCTGCGTCCCCATCGTCTAGAGGCCTAGGACACCGCC
>NZ_JAQREK010000126.1:0-255 GCF_028599265.1 Pseudoalteromonas sp. Angola-4
AGCTGGTTCTCCCCGAAATCTATTTAGGTAGAGCCTCGGACGAATACTTACGGGGGTAGAGCACTGTTAAGGCTAGGGGGTCATCCCGACTTACCAACCCTTTGCAAACTCCGAATACCGTAAAGTACTATCCGGGAGACACACGGCGGGTGCTAACGTCCGTCGTGAAGAGGGAAACAACCCAGACCGCCAGCTAAGGTCCCAAAGTCATAGTTAAGTGGGAAACGATGTGGAAAGGCCCAGACAGCCAGGAGG
>NZ_JAQREK010000127.1:0-255 GCF_028599265.1 Pseudoalteromonas sp. Angola-4
GCTCTGGGATGTAAGAATCTAGTGCTTCTGCAAGCTCAACGATCTTGTCTTCCCACTGCTTTTCGCCTTCAAGTGCTTTAAGAGCAGAACCTTGAATTAGTGGTAAGTCATCACCTGGGAAGTCGTATTCAGAAAGAAGTTCACGAACTTCCATTTCTACTAGCTCAAGTAGCTCTTCGTCGTCAACCATGTCACATTTGTTCATGAATACAACGATGTAAGGTACGCCAACCTGACGAGAAAGTAGGATGTGCT
>NZ_JAQREK010000128.1:0-255 GCF_028599265.1 Pseudoalteromonas sp. Angola-4
GTGCACTTCTACGTGGTACTAAGCGTGAAGACGTTGAACGTGGTCAAGTACTAGCTAAGCCTGGTTCAATCAACCCACACACTACATTCACTTCAGAAGTATACGTACTTTCTAAAGATGAAGGTGGCCGTCATACTCCTTTCTTCAAAGGTTACCGTCCACAGTTCTACTTCCGTACAACTGACGTAACAGGTGACGTACAGTTACCAGAAGGCGTAGAAATGGTAATGCCTGGTGATAACGTTAAGATGACAG
>NZ_JAQREK010000129.1:0-255 GCF_028599265.1 Pseudoalteromonas sp. Angola-4
GAAGTGCACCAATGTTCTCACCAGCACGACCTTCGTCAAGAAGCTTACGGAACATTTCAACACCAGTACAAGTAGACTTAGTAGTCTCTTTGATACCAACGATTTCAACTTCGTCGTTCACGTTGATGATACCAGCTTCAACACGACCAGTTACTACTGTACCACGGCCTTGGATTGAGAAAACGTCTTCGATAGGCATGATGAATGGCTTATCGATGTCACGCTCTGGCTCTGGGATGTAAGAATCTAGTGCTT
>NZ_JAQREK010000130.1:0-255 GCF_028599265.1 Pseudoalteromonas sp. Angola-4
GTTGATTTGGCTGCTCAGCAGTAAATTGACGATTAACTAAATCAAGTGGCTTATCTTGTTGCTCGTCAGGTATCGTTGTCTTATGTGCTTTACCCCGACGAACACCTTGAATTCCCATAACTCGCATAAATCGTTCGACTGTACAGCGGGCGACTTGATGGTCGTCAAGCTGTAGCTGCTTCCATATTTTTCTTGCACCATAAACTGACATATTATCCTCCCACACTTCGCGAATGAGTATTATCAGCTCAGCAT
>NZ_JAQREK010000014.1:0-119210 GCF_028599265.1 Pseudoalteromonas sp. Angola-4
CACCGCCGTATACTTTTGCAAGTACGTTAGTGATTGCTGCAGTTAGTGTAGTTTTACCGTGGTCAACGTGGCCGATTGTACCAACGTTTACGTGCGGTTTTACGCGTTCAAACTTTTCTTTTGCCATGACGGAACCTATCAGTTTTGTGTATCTAGATTACATATGAAAATAATCCACCAGAGGTAGATTAATTTAATTTTTTCAAATTTCAAATAGTTTTTTCTGACAGATAAAGGAAGTATTCAAGGAGATTCATATGACTGGTGCTGATAGGCAGATTTGAACTGCCGACCTCACCCTTACCAAGGGTGCGCTCTACCAACTGAGCTATATCAGCAACACCATAATTGGAGCGGGCAGCGGGAATCGAACCCGCATCATCAGCTTGGAAGGCTGAGGTAATAGCCATTATACGATGCCCGCTTTAGGAACCTGTTCTTAAACTACCTCTAACCGTCAAGAATAAAGTGGTGGAGGGAGCTGGATTCGAACCAGCGAAGGCTGAGCCGTCAGATTTACAGTCTGATCCCTTTGGCCGCTCGGGAACCCCTCCACGATAATTCTTTACTAATTCACTTTCGGTAAAAGGAAAGTGGTGCCGACTAACCGAGTCGAACGGTTGACCTACTGATTACAAGTCAGTTGCTCTACCAGCTGAGCTAAGTCGGCACTGCTTTAGTACGGGGCGAGATATTAGAGTAAGGTTTATTATGATGCAACTATAAAATTAAAAAAAATGTAATTTTTTAGCTTAAATGCTCACAATTCATGCAAAAGTGCTTAATTTTGCTGTTTTTCGTCGTTTTTACTTAGCTCATGCCAATAATTTAATCCTTTCATAACCAATAAAGAATCAAAAATACTGCCACTTATTTGTTGCTGTAACAGCAAACCGTAACCACCGGCGCACAAAATTTGTGGTTTTTGTTCGCCTGTTACGTGTTTAAGTTGGTATTTGGCCTGTTCAATAGCGCCTAATGTTGCCACCAGCGCGCCATTTTTTAATCCGTTGGGTGTGTTTTTACCTAGCTCGTTTAAAAAGGGGGTATTGGCATCATCAAACACGCGCTGAGTATTTTGTGTTAATGAGCGAGTCATTAAATCAAGGCCGGGCAATATCCAGCCCCCTAAGTGCTCGCCTTCGCCGCTCAATACATCAATAGTGGTTGCAGTGCCAGCATCAACAATAATGCATGGTGTGTTAGGGTAAAGTGTAAAACCTGCCACCAGCGCAAGCCAGCGATCAATACCTAAATTGCTAACCTGTTCATATGCGCAGCTTAAGCCACTGAGATTTTTACTAACATGCGCCTCAAAACACGGAATACTTTTTTTGGCGGCTAATGTGAGCGCGTCATTTAATAATTCACTGTTACCTACACATGCATACACAACCTCAGTTATTGCTTGCCACGGCACGTCGCTCATAGAAACGGGCGTTGCTTGTTGCTCACGCCATAAGGCCGCTTTTAATGACGTATTACCCACATCTATTAGCAGTTTCATAATTCGGCCTTTCTTAACGAGATTTCGCCGCCATAGTAACTTTTAACTTCGCCGTCTTGGCGAATACGTATTCCGCCGTGCTGATCAATACCCTCACAAATACCCCGCCAGCTTCTGTGCCCCGTATTTAGCTCTACGCATTCTCCTGCAAAGGCGTTTAGGGCGTTCCACTGTGCGTACATACTGTTTAGCCCGTCTTGCTGGTAATCTGCCAAACGCTGCTCTAAATAAAAGGTAAGCGAAGCAACTAACTGGTTTTTATCAAGCGCGGTGGTGTGTTGGCTTAAATCGGTCCATGCTTGGTCAATCTGTTCGCTGGTGTTTTGCGGCATGTGTAGATTTATGCCAATACCAATGACTAGCTGACAAGGGCCTTGCGGTTGCCCATCTAGCTCAACTAATACTCCGGCTAGTTTTTGCTTATTTATGTATATGTCGTTTGGCCATTTAAGTTCAATGTCTATATCGTAAAGTGCTTTTATAGCATCGTATACCGCAAGCCCTACTGCAATTGACACGCCCATAGCAGCTTGCAGGCCATCATCTAAACGCCAAAAATAACTGTAATATAAATTGGCGCCAAATGGAGATTGCCATACCCGCCCTCGCCTTCCGCGCCCAGCTTGCTGCATTTCGGCAACTACAACAGTGCCAGACTCAAGTGCGACTTTATTTTGAATACGGCGCATTAGCTCACTGTTGGTTGAATCTATAATAGGGTGTACTTCTACTTGGGCTGTATTGGCACCTGATGCATGGTAATGTTTGGTTATATCGGCTTGGTTTAGCAAACCCACCGCATTGTTTAAACTGTAACCTTTACCCGTCACTTTAAATATATCGAGCCCCATGTCTTGCAGTGTTTGAATATGCTTACTCACTGCTGCGCGGCTTATACCCAATTGCTCGCCAAGGACTTGGCCCGATACAAAGCCACCTTGGTTAAGTGCGTTTAATATAGCTAGTTTATTTCCATCTGGTGCTTTCATTACGCGTGCTCCGTAATAATATGGCATTCACTCTTTGTGTTTATAAGCCTTACTTCGTGCTCTAGCATTATGCCGTAACGTGTAAACACCGTATTTTGTATATGCGTGATCATAGCGATTAAATCGCTTCCTTTACTATCACCGTGATTAACTAATACCAGCGCCTGTTGCTGGTGCACCTCAATCCCTGCTACTGTAAAGCCCTTCAAGCCCGCTTGGTCAATTAGCCAACCTGCCGCCACTTTGTGATGGTTTTCCCCATAGGGGTAATGCGGTAAATCACTAAACCGCAAAAGCAGCGCTTCTAAACGCGCATTGCTAATAATCGGATTTTTAAAAAAACTACCCGCATTGGCTAAAGTGTATGGGTTTGGCAGCTTAGCGTTACGAATTTCAATAACCTGCTCAAATACCATTTTAGGGGTGGGATTTTGCAATACTTTGAGTGGGCCATAACTTAAAACTGGCTGCCACTTTTTAGGGAGCGCTAAATTAACTTGAGTGATCACCGCTTTGTTTTTCAAAGCATGTTTAAAAATAGAGTCACGATAAGCAAACTCACACTGTGCGTTAGTTAAAGTCACCTTAGTTTTTGTGGCTATATCAATGTATTCAACCGACTCTACAAATTGGGCAAGCTCAACACCATAAGCACCAATATTTTGTACCGGCGACGCCCCAACAGTGCCCGGAATAAGGGCTAGGTTTTCAAGCCCTGCAATATTTTTATCAAGTAAATAGCTTACTAGCTTATGCCAGTTCTCGCCCGCAGCTGCACTCACTAGTACATCATTTTCACGCTCGGTAATAGTAATGCCCTTAGTGACCATTTTAATTACGGTGCCTGCGTAGTTCTCTAAAAATATTGTGTTGCTACCTTCCCCTAATAAACAAAACGGAGCACTAAAACGGTGTGCTTTAAGTTGCTCAACCGAGGTTATTTCAACAAAATGCTGGCATTGATTGTTTAGTGCAAAGGTATGTAAAGGTTTTAATGAGTGCGCCACAAAGGTCTCTGAGTGTACTGGTAACTAATCGCAGTAGTTTACCTTATTGTCGCAAAGAATGTAAAAATCACTCAACCCGCTGTATCAATCATGATATAAAACCTGCACTTATTATTAGTGTTCAGGGTATTTTATGAAAATTAAACCTCTTTTTTTAAGCCTCGCTATGGCCGGTATGTGCTCGCAAGCAATGGCAAACGCGATTGATCAAAACTCATACGCCAACCTAGATGATGTGGTAACAACACACTTAAACCTTGATTTAGATGTCGATTTTGCCGACAAGCAATTAGAAGGTTTTGTTGAGCACACGCTAAAGTGGAACAATGACACGAGTAAAAAGCTGGTACTTGATACCCGCGACTTAGACATTGATAAAGTAATGTACCAAGACACCTCGGGCGATTGGCACAAAGCTAAATTTACACTGGCAGATCGCGATGATGTTAAAGGCTCAAAACTAACAATTACTTTAAAAAGCCAAGCGCCAAAAGTACGTATTTACTACAACAGCCGCCCAGAAGCATCTGGCCTGCAATGGTTAACACCAGAGCAAACAGCCAGCAAAACGCACCCGTTTATGTACAGCCAATCGCAGGCTATTCACGCTCGTAGCTGGTTACCAGTACAAGATACCCCTGCCATGCGCGTTACTTACTCTGCCCGTATTCATACACCAAAAGATATACGTGCCGTAATGAGCGCCGATAACAAAGACGCACTATACAAAGATGGCGACTACCACTTTGAGATGCCACAAGCTATTTCGCCGTACTTAATTGCGATTGGTGCAGGTAATTTAGAATTCAAAGCCATGTCAAAACAAACAGGTATATTTGCCGAGCCTGAAATTTTAGACGCTTCGGTTGCCGAGTTTAACGACACCCAAGCCATGATCGACAAAACCAACGAAATGTATGGTGAGTATGCATGGGGCCGTTACGATTTATTAATGTTACCGCCTAGCTTTCCGTTTGGTGGTATGGAAAACCCGCGCCTTTCATTTATTACCCCTACCGTAGTTGCTGGCGATAAAAGCTTAGTAAACCTTATTGCGCATGAGCTTGCACACTCTTGGTCTGGTAACTTAGTTACCAACGCTACGTGGGAAGATTTATGGTTAAACGAAGGTTTTACCTCTTACGTTGAAAACCGCATTATGGAAGAAGTATTTGGCCGCGACCGCGCCGTAATGGAGCAAGCTTTAGATGCAGCAGGCTTACGTGCTCAGCTTAAAACCATTGATGCACCCGATACTCGCCTTAATTTAAAACTTAATGGCCGCGATCCAGATGATGCATTTAGCTCAGTGCCATACACTAAAGGACAGCTATTTTTAATCTACCTAGAAGAAAAATACGGCCGTGATAAGTTTGATGACTTTGTTAAGACCTACTTTAATGAGTTTGCATTTAAATCGCTGACTACTGCGCAATTTGTTACTTATTTAAAAGCTAACTTAATTGAAAAGTATCCAGGCGTTGTAAGCATGGATAAAGTGAATGAGTGGATTTTTGAGCCAGGTTTACCAAGCGATGCACCTAACCCAACATCGGATGCGTTTGATAAAGTAGATACAGCAAGCGCAGCATGGTTAAAAGGTGAAACAAGCGCAGCACAATTACCTACGGCTCAGTGGACAGTGCACGAATGGTTACACTTTTTAAATAACCTACCACGTGATTTAAGCTTAGATAAAATGAGCGAGCTTGATAAGCAATTTAACTTAACGCAATCAACCAATGCAGAGCGCGCGTTTGCATGGTTTATGCTAGCGGTAGGTAATGGTTACCAACCTATTTACCCAGCGCTTGATAAGCACTTATCAGGTATTGGCCGCCGTAAATTAATTGTGCCGTTATACAAAGCACTTATTAAAAATGGTAAGCGTGAGTGGGCACACGATGTATACATCAAAGCACGCCCAGGCTACCACCCGCTCGCACAAGGCACCATTGATGCTTTATTTGATAAATAAACAATCTGTGCCAACCCTAAAAGTGTTTAGACCTTTAGGGTAAAGCAGCAAAACCATTAAAAAAGGCCGATTTATCGGCCTTTTTTAATACTGTAATTTTCTTAAGCTAAAAACTGTAACTAAGTTCAGCGCAGTTAGCGCTTAACATTAGTAGCTTGAGATAAGTTTATTATTCAGCGCCTTGGTTCGTTACCTTTTCTAAAAAGGCCTTTCGCTCAGCAATAGTTGCTTGCTGCCACCAAAACTCTAGCATTTGCGGTGCACTTGGCATGCCTTTGCCATTAATAGGCGCAATAGGCTTTATAGGTTGGCTTGGACGCGTTGGACCCGCTGGCACCGTATTTTGTAAAGCAGGCTTTTGACTTGCAAGCTGTGTATTTGAAATAACACTAAGCGGCTGTGCCACAGACGCGCCCTTTGCTTTTAAACTTACCTGTGGTGCCTCAGCAAATATTTTCGCTGATACCGCGTTATCGGCACGATTAAACACCATGTCGTAGTCTTTGTTATCGTCAATAGTAATATCGACCCAAAACGGTTCAGACTCTATTACCTCATGGTCGTCAAAGCCTAGCTCGTATAAATCGGTGTATTTTAATTTTAATCGATAAGAGCCTGGATCAAGTTCAATGTCGTCAACCCGGCTAAATAGAGAACTTTCAATCACTCTTTCGCCGACTTGTAAAGGCACTAACTCTTCAGGAAAGTGAATATTTCCGGCACTTACTGACATACTCATCAATAGTGCCGCAGCTGCAGTTATTAACATTGGTTTACGCATAAAAACTCCTTTATTTGTTTTGAGTTTGACACTGCAAACAAAATTTGTCATTAGTGACTTTAAATTCAACCCTTACACTGAAACGATTATGAGCACAGAAACAATATTTACAAAAATTATTAACCGCGAAATTCCTGCCGACATTATTTACGAAGACGACACTACCCTTGCATTTAAAGATATAAACCCGCAAGCCCCTTTTCATGTGTTAATTATTCCAAAAAAAGCAATTGCCACTATCAATGATATTAATAGCGAAAACTCACATTTAGTTGGAAATTTATACGAGGTTGCTGCTAAATTAGCCAAGCAATTTAACTTTAGTGACGATGGCTACAGAGTAGTAATGAACTGCAATAAACACGGCGGGCAAACCGTGTATCACATACATTTACATATGCTTGCAGGCAAAGAAATGGGCTGGCCTCCGTATCAAGAAGCTAAAAAATTAAAAATTTAATAATAAAAATTCACTGGAATTATTAGTATTTAGCTAGTTACAAATGTTATGGTTTATCATGTATATAAAGTGAAAAATAATTACTTATTTGCAACATTTTATGTTTAAATAATCGTAAAATCGTACTTGTTCACAAGGCGAAACCCGACTTTCTAATACAAAAGGTGTGGAAGTCGTGATAAACTTAACTAGTCAGCTTTATAAAAAGAGTATAAAAACATGAGCAGTTCAGCCTTTTTGTTATTAGATCAAGAGCCAATTAACACCATTGGCATTAACGTTTTAGAACCTTTGTTAAAAACGCAAGGCCTTGACGTAACCACGGGTACAAATATTTTAGATGTACCAGAAGGGACTCGATTACTGTTCATTGAAACATCAAGTAACGATGCATGGGGTAAACTAAAAGAACAGCTAGTTAACCTGCGCACCAAGTGCGATATCGTATTATTTAACCTAGACGAAAACCCAGAGCTCGCTAACCGCGCGCTGTTGAGCGGTATTCGTGGCGTGTTTTATACGACAGATAACGCTGATGTATTAATGAAAGGTATTCGCTTACTTTTAGAAGATCAGCTTTGGTACAGACGTGACATTATGTGTAATGCATTAAACCGCATGCTGCAGTTTAATAAAGACGCACTACACAAGCTGACCGAAGGCGACATAGAGCCAATTAAACTCACTAAACGAGAAAAAGCAATAATCTCGTTAATGAGTAAGGGTTCTAAAAACAAAGAAATTGCTGAAGATTTAAGCATCAGCCCACACACAGTTAAAACACATTTATACAGCGCATTTAGAAAAACTAAATGTCGTAACCGTATTGAGCTACTATCTTGGGCTCAACAAAACATTCCAGACGAAATTCGTTAATCAATTTCGTAATTTAAAAACAGGCACTTATGGTGCCTGTTTTTGTTTATGCCGCATGCTTGTTAAATTAATCGCTTTTTATTACTCTATTTAAAGTACCCATTGCTGGAACCTCTATGCTCGACTCATTTACCCTCTTTTTTGCCAGCATTGCCGTTATTATTGTAATGACCCTTCTTAACTTTTTAACTTGGCGTACCAACAAAAGTACCCCAGGTACTCTGCTTTATATTTTTTACCCGGTTTTATTACTAGGCGCAGTAATTGGCTTTACGCTTATTGGTAAAACGCACAACCTTATTGTGATTAGTATTGCCAGCAGTATGATGTTTGGCGCATCAATTGTGCACAGCTTGGCCATATGCCAATTTTTAGATTATCGGGGTATTGGATTTAAGCTACTGTGCTCCTTTACCGCGTTTAGCGCCGTAATGTTGGGGTATTATTCTTTTATTGACCCTTCTTTACGCGAGCGTATTTACGTCTCGGATGTACAGCACATTGCAGAAGCTGCTTTTTTGCTGTTTTTATTTATTAAATATGCCCGAAAGCCCTACCCAAATGGCACCATTGTTTACATTTTAATATTAACTTTAGTTGGCCTGAGCTTTATTAGCCGCTCACTATTTATGGTTAATATTGAACAACCCCTGCTATTGCAAAGCCCATGGTTTAGCAGCTTACTGTTTTTAAATGGCGTTATTGCACCTATGTTTTATGCCGCCGGTATGGCGCTTTTGTGTAATGAACGCAGAGAAAAAAACCTTAACAAGCTAGCCGACAAAGCCCAAAAAGATTTAGAAATTAGAGGCCTGTTTTTATCAACGATTAGCCATGAAATTCGCACCCCCCTTAATGGCATATTAGGCAGCGCCCAATTGGTTATGAACCAAAGCACCGACACCCGCAATAAAGCCTATTGTGAGGCCATTATTAATTCGGCCGAGTCGTTAAATTTACTGGTTGATAAAGTGCTCGACTACGCAAGCCTAGATCAAAGTGATGAAGCACTTTACGAAGAAGACATTGAATTTAAAACCTGGTTAAACAATTTGTGTTTATTGCTCAGCCCATTAGCGGAGCAAAAACAACTTAAGTTTGAACTGGTATGTAATATCCCTGAACAAGCCTGTTACTACTGCGATCAGCAAAAGTTAAGGCAAATTATTATTAACCTTGTTGGTAACGCCATTAAGTTTACCGACCACGGTATAGTAAAAATTCAGGTTGATTTAATAAGCGACAGGCAGCTTGAGCACACCATAAAAATTAGCGTTAAAGACTCAGGCCCTGGAATCGAAAAGGACGAAATAGCCTACTTAACCGAACCCTACGTGCAAAGTAGCGCCGGCAAAGAAAAAGGCGGCACCGGCCTTGGGCTTGCCATCACCAGCCGCTTACTAGAAAAGCTAGGCAGCCGCTTAGAAATAACCAGTCAATTAGGCACTGGTAGCGTATTTAGCTTTACCACCACCTTTACGCTAGGGGAGCTTAGTTTGGTAGAGCAGCGCCATCAAAACAAAGACTACTTAACCGGCCTTGAAGTACTGCTAGTCGAAGATTTAGACTTAAATCAAAAAATTGCCATTGAATTTATGGCCGAAGATGAGCATAAAATAAAGCTCGCCAAAGATGGCAAAAGTGCTATTAATCTGCTGCAAACGCATCACTTTGACGTTATTTTACTCGATATGAACCTGCCAGACTTTACCGGCCAAGAGGTATTAAAACGTTTGCAGCGTTTGGAGCATAAAAACCAGCGCACGCCCGTACTGGCCTTTACAGCAAGCTTAAGCCCTGATGAGGTAAAAGAATACTTAGCTCTGGGAATAAAAGACATAGTAGGCAAACCAATTAAGCAGCAAAAGCTTCGCCAAGCACTGAGTGATTCACAATCCAATCAAACTGCAAATATAGCTGTAGAGCTAGTAGACACTTTGTACGACGAAACCGCAGCAGAAACACTAACCAGCTCATTTAGTGAGGATGAAGTGTCGTCGATTTACAATGAATTTGTACTCTCAGCACGGACTAAACTAACCCGATGCCAAGAACTTATTGACCAACAACCAGAGCAGTGCATTAAATTATTGCACCGCCAAGCAAGCACGGCGCTGCAATTAGGCTTTAACCGTTACGGTATTGAGCTTAAAAAAATAGAGCGCCGCTTGCTTGATAACAAACCTCATAACAACCTGCTAGATGAGGCGTTAGAGCTATGGCAGCGCAGCCTAGAACAATACTTAAAGTACGTGCGCGGGCAGTTGGGTTAGCATTGAAAAGCATATACCTTGGATGCTTTAGTTTATTTATTCAAACCTGGCAACTTCTTCAAAGCTTAGCCCAGTAAAGCCGTGCGCTTGCAAAGCACAAAATAGATTTAGAGAAATGTCTCTATCACTTACACGAGAGTCAAGAACATAAGTACCTTCAAATCGATCCTCTGGAATTTTAAATATACAACTATGCTTTGGTAGTTTTTCTTTTTTGAATACCGCTTTTTGTAATCCAATATTTAAACCTGGTAGCATAAAAGTACTCATTTCAACATCCAAAAATCCCCTTATTGTTCTAGTGACATTATAAAAGTACCAGTTTTCATCACCTACATAGAAAGGTAGTAACTCTCCCGAATCTTCAAAAATATCTGCCAGTTCATTTGCTACGTGCTCTTTTATAGCAAGGCCTTGTAAATTTATTGCTGTAATATCACCTATAGGTGTCTTTTTTTCTTGATTGTAATGCGCACTAAAATTTATTAATGTTGACTCTTTTGATGAACCATCAGGCTTCCATAGGTCAGGCTCACATAAAGATTCGCTATCAGGAAATATGACTCTGTAATGGTTAACGTTTGGCGTGATTTTATAAATAACTTTACTCATTAGTACCCATAAACTCCATTTTGTAGCGATATAGCAATTGATTGTAAAATCGCTGCACATTCACTACGTGTATTTGCTAACGATAGTTGATTAGTAATATTTAGATAATATAACTCTGTATGAATTTTTGCATGATTAGAAGCGTCAGGCATAGCTGGGTGAGGAACGTAGTTTTCGTTCTTTGGCAAAAAGACTCCATTACTTGGATCATCTATTCGAATTTTAAATTTAGCAAGTATCTTTCTAGCAGCTCGCGCCAGCTCATGAGTACCAGATACAATCGCATGGGTAGCCGTATTTGGTGGCTTTTTACCAGCTCCTGTTGCAGACATATATCTTGCCATTCTTTGCGGCCGGTGTTTTTCTTTCAAAAGAGCTTCTGTTGTTGTTCTATTTGCCATCTCTGCATAACGAGAATATGCTAATAAACCAAACTTAACACTCCGAGTAGCTATCTTATTATAAAGGCGAGCAGCATGTTGAGCAATTTCAGCTTCAGTAAGTTTACGTTCGGTCTCTTTTAAAGTTTTCTCCAACTCGTTTGAAATAAGTGTTTCTGAGTCTCTAAACTTATAAATAACACCTGACTCTCTTATACTTTGGCGTAACCCTTGAAGGAGTTCACCAGGTTCTACTTGAACAGCTGTAATCAAAGATTTATCCATGTAACGTCCCTATAATTTTAACTGACAACATAGTATTTTAAATAACTTTTTATTTCAATCAACATCCTCGCTACTTAAGTTTATCACTAGAAAACCACTTTATTTAAATACCTAACCTTCCATACTTATCATCAAAACGCTCTATGTCACTTTCATCTAGTACGGCGCCAGTTTGCACTTCAATGACAATTAGCGCCTCTTTTTGATTGTTCGCTAAGCTGTGTATTTGTTTTACTGCAATGTAGCAAGATTGGTCGTGGCTAAGTGTTAATGCTTGCTTATCAATACGTACATCGGCAACCCCCGATACCACCACCCAATGCTCTGCACGATACTGATGGCGCTGCGTTGAAAGTTTAGCCCCGCTGTTTACGGTTATTTTTTTAACTTTAAACCCTGTCCCTGTTACTAAAGTGCGGTAGTTACCCCATGGACGATACACAACCTGATGGTGATTGAGTTTATCACTTTGGCTAACCGCTAATTGCTTGAGCAATAAAGGCAGACCATCGAGCTTGTTTTTATTGGCAACGAGGGTGGCATCGTGGGTATGAATAATAGCTAAGTCGCTAACCCCAAGGGTAGCAACGCTGTGATCGTCTTCGCTTAAAACAAAATTATTAGTACTATTTTGCGCGGTATGGCTGTCGTTTTCATTATTGCCATGTGCATCTTTTTTAATAAGGCTAGCCAAAGCACCAAAGCTGCCTACATCACTCCAATTAAGAGCAACAGGCAGCACTGCTACATTATTACTGCGCTCTAAAATGGCGTAATCGATAGAGTCACTTGGGCAGGTTTTAAGTGGCTCACTTATCGGCCTTGTAAACCCTAAATCGTCAGAGAAATTAGCCGCCGCGCTTACACTGAGTGCAATTTTTGGTGCAAAGCGTTCTAGCTCATTTAAATAGGCTTGTGGTGTAAATAAAAACATGCCGCTATTCCAGCTATAACCGCCTTGAGTTAAATAATGCTCAGCGGTAGCCAAGCTTGGCTTCTCTTTAAATTCAGCCACTTTATAGCAATTTGAGCCTGCTATTTTACTACCTTGCTTAATGTAGCCAAACCCAGTGTGGGGCTGTGTTGGTGTAATTGAAAACGTGACCAACATACCTTGCAGGGCTAATTCAATTGCATCGTTTAATTTAAGTGTGAGCTCAGTAAAGTTGGATATATGATGATCGGCAGGCATCACCAGTATTGGCCCAGTTATGCCTTGCTGTAAAGCGTAGTGTGCTGCCAGCGCAATAGCCGGCGCGGTATTTTTACCCTGCGGCTCTAACAAAAGTGCATGAGGAGCGGCCTGTGCACTTTGCTCAGCAGCAATAAAACGGTGCAGTTCGTTACAAACAAGTATTGGCTTTGCAAACCCCTTGCCCGACACACGCGCTAACGTGCTTTGTAATAGTGAGTGTTTGTTATCAAGCAGAGGTAAAAATTGCTTAGGCATAGCTTGGCGAGAAAGCGGCCATAACCGTGTGCCAATGCCGCCCGCTAAAATTACCGGTGTAATAAGGGTTGTATTCATAAAGCCGCCAATAAACATATCAGCGGCTATTTTAGCACTTTATTGGCTAGGCGCTAATGCTTAGCGATTTATACCAAGGTAAACGCGTCGGCATCTAAATAAGCAGGAAACGAGGCTTTAAAATCATCAAGCGGTGCTTTTTCAAGTGTTACGGTAAGTAACTCTTGTGTATTGTCTTTTGCTTTGGCGAGTGTATCGCCTTTAAAGTCGTATACAGCCGTGCCGCCATTGTGCGCAACACCATTGCCATCGTCGCCAACACGGTTAACGGCTACTACATAACATAGGTTTTCCATAGCGCGCGCCATTAATAGCGTATCCCAAATATGGCGACGAACCGCAGGCCAGTTAGCAACGTTTATCATTACATCGTAATCATTATTGTTGCGCTGAAAAACCGGAAAGCGCAAGTCGTAACATACTTGCGGCAGTAACTTAAAACCGTTAATTTCAAACGTTTTACGCGCTTGCCCTGCGACAACGTAATCGCCCTCACTACCTAAGCGAAATAAATGACGTTTATCGTAATAATTTACCTCGCCACTTGGGGTCACCCAATAAAAACGATTCGCTTTTTTATCGCCTTGAGCAACCAAAACCGAACCTGCAATAACGGCTTTATGTTTATGTGCTTGGGTTTTTAGCCAGCTCAACACTTTGCCATTTTGGGGCTCTGCGCAATCAAGGTTAATAGCAAAGCCTGTGGCGAAGGTTTCGGGTAGTAAAATTAAATCAGGTTGAGCGCTCATCGCTGCTAATTTTTTATCAAACATGGCTAGATTGGCGTCTTTATCAAGCCAATGCAGCGCACTTTGAACGAGTGTAAGCGTTAAAGTTGACATAATATTTGCGCGGCCTCTATTAAGGTTTCATCGTTTTTAGCAAAACACAGTCGAATCACTTTATCATTTGAAGGTTGCTTATAAAACACACTTAAAGGAATAGCAGCAACCCCAGCTTGCTCTACCAACCAGTGGCAAAAATCCACATCATTAAGATCAGACACTTCACTGTAATCGAGCAATAAAAAGTACGTACCTTGGCTTGGTAAAATATTAAAACGGCTCTCACTTAAGTGCTGTGCCAGTAAGTCGCGCTTTTGCTGATAAAAATTACTCAGCTCATCGACATGCTCGCCTTGTTGTTCAAGCATGTCGGCCAATGCGTGTTGTGCAGGTGTAAAGCTTGAAAAGGTAACGTACTGGTGTATTTTTCTAAATTCAGTAGCAAGTGGTGCAGGCGCAACACAGTACCCCATTTTCCAGCCGGTACTGTGAAACGTTTTGCCAAAGCTTGATATAACAAAGCTTTTTTCACGTAGCTGCTCATCACAAAGCATGCTTAAGTGCTTATCGCCATCGAAGGTAATATGCTCGTAAACTTCATCACTTATTACATATAAATCGTGATCGTTGACTAACAATTTAAGCGCGTTTATATCATGGCTTTTAAGTATTTTTCCGCTTGGGTTGTGTGGCGTATTAATAATTATAGCGCGCGTGTTTTTGCTCACTGCGCTGCGAACAGTTTGCCAATCAATAGCGTAATCGGGGGCATGCAATGCAATATGAACTGTTTTACCGCCAGCAAGCTCAATGGCAGGCTGGTAAGAATCATAAGCGGGGTCAAACACAATGACTTCATCATCGGGGCGTACTATAGTTTGAATAGCCACAAATAATGCTTCGGTGGCGCCCGACGTTACCGTAACTTGCTCAGCTGCATCAATATTAGCCGCGTATTTACGCGAAACTAAATTTGCTATTTGTTGCTGTAAACGGGGCACACCACTGGATGGCGAGTATTGATTAACCCCTTGCTGAACATAAAAATTTAGCTGGTTTTTCAGTAGTTCTGGCGCATCAAACTCAGGAAAACCCTGCGATAAATTTATTGCCGAATGCTGACTTGCCAAGCCACTCATTTGGCTAAATATACTAACACTTAAATTTGGTAATTTACTTTCAAACACGACAGGCCCTTAATGATGGTTTTGCGCTTAAAGCGATGCTATCATTGCTTAAAACAGAAGTATAGCCGTCTAAAATTAAATAGCTTTATATCAATTTGCTCAATTAACTTAGCTATTTTGAGGTAGCAAAAACGCAGCTCGCGTTTGGTTTAGCGCCTCAAATGCATTAAGTATTATTACGCATTGGTATTACACTCATTGGTGAGGAATGTATGCACAACAATACCGCTATTTCGCAACTTATTGAAGCCGGAAAATGGATCAGTCAAAAAGGCTGGGTTCCCGCCACCGGCGGAAATTTTTCGGCGCGCACCGCAACAGGGTATGTGGTTACCGCTAGCGGCTTTGATAAAGGTCAGCTCGGTACACACACGTTCATTGAGCTTGATCATCAAGGTAATCGCACCAAAGGTGCTGGCAACCCATCGGCCGAAACGCAACTGCACCTAGGCATGTATAAGCTTATTCCGCACGCAAACGTAGTGCTGCATACTCACTCAGTAGCAGCCACCGTACTATCGCGTGTAATTAAAAGCCATGCATTAAATTTAAGCGGTTACGAAATGCAAAAGTCACTCAGTGGGGTAACCTCGCATTTAGATACCCTGAGCATCCCTATTTTTGAAAACGACCAAGACATAGACCGCTTAAGCTTGCTGCTTAGTGATCACCACTTACATACACCCATTGAACATGCAGTATTAATTCGTGGGCATGGCGTTTATGTAGTAGGGCGTAATTACAAGCAAGCACTTCGCCATTTAGAAGGGTTAGAGTTTTTATTTAGTTGCGAGCTGGAACGGTTAAAAATAGAAGGTATTGGGGCACAGCTATAATGATAAAAGCAATTTTAACTGATATTGAAGGCACCATAACACGTATCTCATTTGTAAAAGAGGTGTTGTTTCCGTATGCAGCTAAACAACTAGCAACGTTTATGCGCTTAAACGAAAATAAACCCCATGTCGCGGAGCAAATAGCGGCTGTTAAAGCCATTATTAATGAGCCAGATGCCGATATAGAAAATGTCATTAGCGTGTTACTAAAGTGGATTGAAGAAGATAAAAAAATTACCCCTTTAAAGCAAATACAAGGGCTAATTTGGCAAACGGGCTACGAGCACGGTGATTTTAAAGGCCACCTATACGCAGATGCGTTTGAGTTTTTACAAGCTCAGCACGCTCAAGGTACCGCACTCTATGTGTATTCATCAGGCTCGATAAGGGCGCAGCAGTTACTCTTTAAATACAGTGACTATGGCGATATTCGCCCCCTGTTTAATGATTTTTTTGATACCAAAGTCGGCGCAAAGCAAGAGCAGGCCGCCTATAACACTATAGTTAACCAGCTCCCTTTTAGTGCTAACGAAATCTTGTTTTTAAGTGATGTGGCAGGTGAGCTTGATGCTGCTAAAGCCGCAGGGCTTAAAACCTTGCACTTAATACGTGATGGCCAAGCACATAGCGCGCACCCATACGTACATGACTTTAGCACAGTTAAATTGGAGCAATTTGCATGAGCCAATTAACAATTTATGCTAACAACAATCCAAGTAATGCGCTGGTAAATACCCGCGATTTAAGCGAAATTACTCAGCAATTAGCAAAGGTAAATGTACGTTTTGAACAATGGCAAGCAACTGCACCCATTAATGAGCACACCACAAATGAGCAAATTATTGCAGCGTATAAAAATGATATAGCGCGCTTAAAAGCGCAAAATGGCTACCAAACGGTAGATGTTATTTCGCTTGCAAAAGGTAATCCTGCAGCGGCACAAATGCGAGAAAAGTTTTTATTTGAGCACACTCATAGTGAAGACGAAGTTCGCTTTTTTGTAAAAGGCCAAGGGTTATTTTGCCTACATATTGATGCCAAAATTTACCAAGTATTATGTCAGCAAGGTGACTTAATTTCGGTCCCAACTCTTACACCACATTGGTTTGATATGGGGAGCGACCCAGAGTTTACCGCCATTCGATTATTTAATAATACCGAGGGCTGGGTTGCAAAAAGCACCGAATCTGAAATTGCGAAGCAGTTTCCGTTGCTCGCATAGCAAACGTAATACGCTCCACAAAGGGATAAGTGGAGCGATATTTAAAACTACTTAAGCGCTGTTAACGCGCCACTCTCTACATCACTTTTATTGTAAACACCGGTATCTAACACCCAAGCTGTTATAAGTTTTGCAGGTGTTACATCAAATGCGGGATTATACACATTGGCATTAGTGGGTGCCCACAGCGCCTCACCAAAACTGCCACTTACGCCGCGTACCTCTGCGTTATTTCGCTGCTCTATTGCTATATCGCTACCGCAAGCTGTTTGTGTATCAAGCGTAGTTAAAGGCGCGACAACATAAAAAGGAATATCATGAAAATGCGCCAATACAGCTAAATTATAAGTTCCCACTTTATTAGCAAAGTCGCCATTAGCAGCAATACGATCGGCGCCTACCACTATTTTATCTACCTTGCCTGCGGCCATTAAACTTGCTGCCATATTATCGCAAATAAGCGTATACGGTACTTGCCAGCGCTCAAGTTCGAACGCGGTTAAACGCCCGCCTTGCAACAAGGGCCGCGTTTCATCAACCCACACATGTATATTGCCGTGTTGTTGCTGCGCTTTGTAAATAACGCCTAATGCTGTACCAATACCAGCAGTCGCTAATGCGCCGGTATTACAATGGGTTAAAATATTGTCGCCGCTGTTTATAAGCTCAGCTCCGCGCGTTGCCATACGCTCACATAGGGCAATGTCTTCAATAAAAAGGCGCTCTGCGCTGCACACCACTGCTGCTACAAAGTCATCGCTTTTAAGAGCCTTTCTTAATATAGCCATGCAATGCATTAAATTAACAGCGGTTGGCCTTGTGGCTTCAAGTTCATCAATTGCTTTTGCAAGCGCCGCTTGAGTTCCCCCCTGCTGCGCTAAATGAGCAACCAGCAAACTCGCACCTAAGCCTATTAATGGTGCGCCACGAATTTTTAAACTGATGATCAGCTCCTTCATCGTCTCAACACTATGGCATTCGTGCCATACCTGCTGATGAGGAAGTAAATACTGGTCAAGCACACTTAATGTGCCGTTTTCATATTTTAAACTGCTTGCGATAAGGTTTTGCATGGTGAGGCTGCTTAAATAAAATGCGTAAGGGTATTTTACATCAGTTTGAATAACTCTCAAGTTAGACTTGTAGACATCTAAACATTTAAAGGTATAGAATGCCCAAAAAGGTTATTTGAGAACTCACTATGGCTAACTATGTCGCGTTTGATGCGCAGCGCGCAATTGAATATGTAAATTCGCTAATTGACTCTAAGCAGTATGATTTTTTTAATGCTGGCGCCAGCTTAACTGCGTACGAATTTGGTGACGGTAACCTTAATTTAGTATTTAGAATTAGCGATGAGCACCATAACAGCATTATTTTAAAGCAAGCACTGCCTTATGCTCGTTGTGTCGGTGAATCATGGCCGCTCACGCTTGATAGAGCCCGAATTGAGGCGCAAGTGTTACTTAACCATGGCGCTATTTGCCCACAAAACACCGCTAAAGTACTGCACTATAACCAAGCTTACGCGCTTACCATTTTAGAAGATTTAGGTCACTTAAAAATATTGCGTACCGCGCAAAATAACGCGGAGCAATTTCCTAGGTTAGCCGAGCACGTAGCTACGTATTTAAGCCATACCGGGTTTTATAATTCAGATTTTTACCTAACCGCCCAGCATAAAAAGGCCCTCGTACAGCAATTTACTAACCCTGAGCTTTGCCAAATTACAGAAGATTTATTTTTTAGCGATCCGTATACAGATCACGAACGCAATCACTTTGACGAGCAACTTACTACGCATGTACACGCTTTGCGTGATAACACGGCACTTAAGTTAGAAGTTGCGAAATTAAAAGCTAATTTTTTATCTAACCCGCAAACATTGCTGCACGGCGATATGCACAGCGGCAGTATTTTTGTAGATACCAATACCACTAAAGTGATTGACCCCGAGTTTGGCTTTTTTGGCCCTGTTGGCTTTGATATAGGCTCTTTTATTGGCAATTTACTATTAAATTACTGCGCACAAGCAGGGCATATTGAAGAGTTTGTAGCACGACGAAACTATCAAACGCATTTACTTAGCTGCATTGTTGAAAGCTATAATTTATTCGAGCAACAATGGTTAACTTTAATTGCCAACCACAGCACAGATCGCACCCTTAATACCGAGGGCTACCCACAGTACTTTATGAAAACCGTATTACAAGACGCCATAGGTTATTGTGGAACAGAACTAATTAGGCGCACCATAGGGCTCGCGCATGTGGTAGATATTGACAGCATTGAAGATGAAAATACGCGCCTTGCAGTACAAAAACAAACGCTGAGCTTAGGTGAGCAACTTATTTTAAATGCCAAAAGCTGCGACAACAAAGATGCCTTTTTTAGTTTATTAATAAGCCAGCTAAATTAAAAAAGGCGCCAAAGCGCCTTTTTTACTACCAATACCGTTATTGGTAGTTTTCGTAAATTTTATCGAGCGGCTCCGACAGCCCACTTTCTTGCACTATACGCACGTGTTTACGCCTTAATTCCCGCGCACTCGTTACACCACATGAGTGGGCAATTAAGCCAGCGCCGTAATGAATATATTTATTATAATTGGCAACTCGCTGGGCTTTATCTGCAACATTTAACCCACGCTGTAGCCGCTCGTTATGGGTAGTTACACCGGTTGGGCAGGTGTCTTTATTACATTGCATAGCCTGTATACAGCCTAACGCAAACATATGACCACGCGCAGAAACAACAAAATCAGCACCCAAAGCAAGCGCCCATGCCACCTTAGAGGGTACAATTAACTTACCCGATACAATGACTTTTACCCGCCCTGTTAAGCCATGTTTTTCAAGCATATTAACAACCAGCGGTAAGCTTTCGCGTAGCGGTAAACCTACCGAATCTAATAATGGTTGTGGCGCTGCGCCCGTACCGCCATCGGCACTATCAATAGTGATAAAGTCCGGTGCTGATTCAAGCCCGCGGTGGTTTATTTCTGCAAATAGCGTTTCTAGCCAAGTGTAATCACCAATAACGGCTTTAAAGCCGGTAGGTTTGCCTGTGGCGTTTCGCACTGTAGCAATCATATCTAATATGTCGCTTGGCTTTTTGATTTCTGGGTGCCCATTTGGGCTAATTGAATCTTTGCCCTCAGGGATGCCCCTTATTTTAGCAATTTCAGCATTAACCTTTTTACCAGGTAACATACCGCCTTTACCTGGTTTGGCACCTTGGCTTAATTTAAGCTCAAACATTTTTACGTTTTTATGCGCCGCAATTTCTTTAAGTTTATCAATACTTAAATTTCCAAGCTCATCGCGCACACCATATTTGGCCGTACCAATTTGAAACACCAAATCGGCTCCGCCCTCTAAGTGATAAGGGCTTAACCCGCCTTCACCGGTATTCATCCAGCAGCCGGCTAGTTTTGCCCCTTTTGATAACGCTCTAACAGCCGGTTTTGAGAGCGCACCAAAGCTCATTCCCGATATATTAAACAAGGAGTTAGTGGTGTACGGCGTTTTACAATAAGGGCCTAAAGTTACATTACTTGGGTCCAACGCCTCTACATCTAAGGTAGGAAAAGCACAGTTCATAAACATCACTGTACCTGTTACCTCTAAGCTTTGCGTGGAGCCAAATGCAGCGGTACGATCGACATCTTTTGCAGCACGATACACCCAGCTGCGCTCTGCTCGGTTAAACGGCATTTCTTCTCTATCGAGGGCAAAAAAGTACTGCCTAAAAAACTCGCCTTGGCGCTCAAAAAAGTACCTAAAGCGGCCAATAACCGGGTAATTTCGCCTAATTGCATGCTTTGTTTGAGTAATATCACGAAAATAAAAAACAATAATGGTAAGTACAATTAATCCTAATGCAACAATAAAAATACTCGCAAATACATCAATACTAAAAATAATAAAATCGCTCATCCAAGGCCCCTTGATGGCTGTTTTTAAAAATAAAAAAGGTGTTGCGTCAAAATGACACAACACCTTTCGTTGTTCAAGGTTTATACCTTTAGATAATTAGCTTTGCGTGTTTTCAAGCTCAGCTTTTATATACAAACGAACTTGCTCTTCAAGCACTGATAACGGCACAGAACCATGACGCAATACTTGATGATGAAACTCACGAATATCAAAACGAGGCCCAAGCGCTTGCTCGGCCTCTGTGCGTAAACGCTTGATAGTCAGCTCGCCAATTTTGTACGACAAAGCTTGCCCCGGCCACGAAATATAGCGGTCGGTTTCGGTTTTAACATTGTGTAATGAAAGCGCCGTGTTCTCGCTCATAAAGTTCATAGCGCGCTCTCGGCTCCAGCCGTACATATGCATACCAGTATCAACCACTAAACGAGCTGCACGCCACATTTCATAGGTTAAACGGCCAAATCGGCTGTATGGGTCTTGGTAAAAGCCTGCTTCTATACCTAAGTATTCAGAATAAAGCCCCCATCCTTCACCAAAAGCCGAAAGGTAGGCATCACGTCGGTAGCTTGGTAAGTTTTCAAGCTCTGCATTAAGCGATATTTGTAAATGATGCCCCGGTACGGCTTCGTGTAAGGTCAGCGCCTCTAATACATACAATGGGCGCTTATCTAGCGCATATGTATTTACCCAATAATAACCCGCTTGATCGCTTCGGCTCGAGCCAACATAGCGACCTGTTGTATATTTAGGGGCTATATTTGCAGGTACAGGTGCAACGCCATAGGGCATACGCGGCAGTGTATGAAATAACTTAGGCAGCTGCGCGTCCATTTTTTTAGCTATATAAGCAGCTTCTTTTAATAGCTGCTCTGGAGTGGTGGCGTAAAATTGCGGATCGGTACGTAAAAAGTGGATAAAATCGGCAAACGTGCCTTCAAAGCCTACTCCTTTAATTATTTCCTGCATTTCACTGCGGATACGCGCCACTTCAGATAACCCCAGCTGATGTATTTCATCAATGCTCATATTTGTGGTGGTGTAATACTGTGCGCGGTTTTTATAAAACGACTTGCCATTAGGGGTTTGTGAAATACCAATCGTAGTGCGTGCACCTGGCTGATATTGCGTAGTAAAAAATGTTAAATACGCTTTGTAAGAGGCAATAACATCGTTTTTTATGATGCGTTTAGCTTTTTGCTGCAACGCTTTAAAGTCGTTTTCGCTTAGCCCTGCTGTGTTCGTTTTAAACGGGGAGTAAAAGTCTGACTGCGTTACATCATCCACTATGTAAGCGCTTATTGAGTCTTCATACCCAGCTAATACCGCTTGAGGTTGAGTAAGCCCCGTTTCGAGCCCCTTTTTCATCCAATGTATGTTTTGCTCAAAAAAGCGCGGCACTTGTTCAAGGCGGGCTAAATACGTTTCTAACTGTTGCGGTTGCTTGTACTGCGAACTATTAATCATATAAGACAAGCTAGAATGGAACCCATACTCAGAAGTTAGCGGCATGTAGTGCGCATTAAATACGTATTCATCAACACTGTTTTGTACTTGCGCACGAATAATACTGAGGTTAATACTGTTTTCACTTGAAAGCTCATCGCTATCAATTGCATCTAAACGACTTAATAATGCTGTTTTTTCCTCATATTGTTGCTTTAAAAATTTGGCCGATAAATTAGGTAATAAATAGCCATCAACCCCTTCAGGTTGTGTGTAGGGATTAACACGTTTGCGGTAATCAACAATACTTTGCGCCACTTGTTCAAATTGCGTGTTTGCGTTGGGGCTTGTTAATGTACATGCGCTTAGCGTGCCAAAAAGTGATAGCACAAGCAGTGTGCGGCAAATTCGCGGGGGTAAGGAATAATTCATTTTAGTTTTACTTAACCATACAATAGATTTCACAAAACTATCGTAGGCTGAGTAAATAGCAAGACAAATGCGATTAATCTCAATAACACACGCTTAATTGGAGCGGGTAAAATAAGCCGAACCCGCCTAAATTAAGCTAAATACGTGCTCTTTGATGATAAAATCAGCTATTAGGCAGCAAAAGTAAAAATTTAAGTTCACTAATACTGGTTTTTACTTTTAAATAGCCTGCTTAACGATTATTGTAGTAAAAAAATAATAAAGCTTGGATGCATTGCCGCCTCATTGAAGAGTTATTTTAATGTGTAATTTAATGCGTACTTAGTTGGTAGTTAAAATGATGTTCCATGATTCCATGGCTGTAGCTCAAGAAAAAATGACGAATGTATGCCTGTTTTTAGAACGTCATACGCTGCCTCCCTCTCCGTTAAATTACCACGTTGCCTATACCTATATTAGTAAAGTAAATCCTCAGCTAAATAACGCCATAGATGAGGCCATTACTAATAAAGCCCAAATTGATAGTATTTTGATTGAGCAGCTCTACTTTGAGTTTTTAAACGAAGGGCATACCACGCAAGTGGCAATGATTAATAACGTAAATGGGGTTATTGATTCACTGTCGCGCAATGCGCAATCAACCGAAAAACAAATTGTTAGCTTTGCCGGCCAAGTAAGTGAGTGCATGCACACGCTTGATGAGAATAATATAGAGCAAAGCCGCCAAGCACTCGATACGTTAAACACGCAATCAGCCACGTTACTTGAGCAACACAAGCACTTCAAACACGAGCTACATAAAGCTAAAAAGTTACACGAAAAAACCCAAAAACAGCTGGCGCAATTACGTAAGCAGCACATTATTGACTCACAAACGGGGCTGTATAAACGTCATTATTTAACGCAGCAAACCCAACTATGGAGCAACCAAGACAAATCAATTTGTGCAATTGCTATTCAAATAGATAATTTAGATCATTTTGTAGATAATTACGGCGATATAATTGGCGAAGTTATTTTGAACAAAGTGGCTAAACAAGTAAAAAAATATGTTTTTCAAAGTGGTTTACCTGGGCGCACAGCAAAGGACCAATTTACTGTATTACTGCCAGATATAGACCCCGAAACCGCCAATGTTATTGCTGAAAAAGTGCGTAATGGCGTAGAAAAACTTCGCTTTGTTAGCTCAAAAAGCGGCACTAAGCTGCCTGGCATTAACTTATCTTTAGGCATAGCGCAGCAACTCAAAAATGATGACTTTAACCAGTTAGCTAAAAAAGCCTCGCAAGCGGCATTTAAAGCACGCTCACTGGGGCAAAGTAGCTTTACAGCCGGCCACTAGGTTTTACGCTAAATTACCTGATAAATCATATTCAAATTGCACCTGCAGTATACAATCAAGTACACTAGTCTTTATTGCCACGATAGAGACTAACCATGAACGAAACAGAGCAAAAGACCACGCATTTTGGCTATAAAACCGTAGCCGAAAACGATAAAGCCTCAATGGTTGCAGACGTATTTCACTCGGTTGCAGCAAAGTACGATGTAATGAACGATTTAATGTCTTTTGGTGTACATCGATTATGGAAACGTCAAACTATAGCCAGCTCAGGTGTGCGCAAAGGCCACCACGTCCTTGATTTAGCAGGCGGCACTGGCGACCTAACAGCAAAATTTAGCCAGCTAGTCGGTGACACCGGCCAAGTAGTTTTAGGTGACATTAACTCATCAATGTTAAAAGTGGGCCGTGAAAAGCTGCACAACTTGGGTTTAGTCGGCAATATCGACTACGTGCAAATGAATGCCGAAATGCTGCCATTTCCAGATAACAGCTTTGATGTGATCACGATTGCCTTTGGCCTACGTAATGTAACCGATAAAGACAAAGCTCTTCGCTCTATGTACCGTATATTAAAGCCAGGTGGACGTTTATTAGTACTAGAGTTTTCCAAACCTGAGCATGAAATTTTAAGTAAAGCGTACGATTTTTACTCGTTCAATCTATTACCAACTATGGGTAAAGTAGTGGCGAACGATAGCGAGTCATACCAATACTTAGCTGAGTCGATTCGTATGCACCCAGACCAAGAAACCTTAAAAGCAATGATGGAAGAAGCAGGCTTTGAACAAACAACGTATCAAAACCTAACCGGTGGTATTGTTGCACTGCACCGTGGTTTTAAATATTAAGGCAGGCAGTTATGGCGTTTGAGCAAAAAAGCGAGCATGTAATCGCAGCAAAACCCGATTCGCAGTTTTTTATGTTACCTAATTTTGTACTTTCGCTTATAGAGCGAGTGCTTAATAAGGTACTGCAACTCGACGCCACCTTAGTAGATAAGCTCAGTGCCGTTAAGCACAAACCATTAAAGGTCGAAATCCGCAATTGGCAGCAGCAAATAGTATTAACCTTTGATGGTAAACTATTACACCTTTACAGTGCCAGCGATGAAAATAGCGCAGAGTGTATGATCAGCGCAGATATAGATACTCTTATGGCGCTTAAAGACCCAGCCATGCTTACACAACTCATTCGTCAAGATAAGCTAGACCTGCAAGGCGACTTAAACGTCGCTCAGGCTTACAGCGCCGCATTTTCTGGGCTAGATATAGATTGGCCTGAGCAACTATCGCACTATATTGGCGATGCGCCCGCACAACAACTTTACATACAGCTAAACGCTTTACGCAGTAAAGAGCGTAAAGCACGTCAGCAAATTAGCACCACATTAACCAGCCTATGCCAAGATGAGCTCGCTGTAACTATTCACCCTTTAGAGCTTGAGCAATTTAAACAACAAAACAGAGTGTTAAAAGGGCAAGTGGCCGCTATTGAACAACGCATAAATGCATTAATCAACTCTTCTAACACCAACAGCCGCTAAGGATTTTTTGTGTCGACTGCTCGATTGTATTACATCACTAAAACATTACTTAGCTACGGACTAGATGAGTTAATACCAAAACAAAAAATACCTTGGTACGCTAAAATTGCGCGTGGTAGCTTGTTTTGGTTACGTAACCAGCACAAAAATAAGCCCGCGGGCTTGCGACTGCGCTTAGCCTTGCAAGAGCTTGGCCCTGTGTGGATTAAGTTTGGCCAAATGCTTTCTACCCGCCGAGACTTACTTCCTCACGACATTGCGCTAGAGCTTGCTTTTTTGCAAGACCAAGTCGAGCCCTTTGAAGGCGAACTTGCCCAAAAAATAATTGAAAAAGCGCTCGAAATTAGCGATATAAACCAGTTGTTTAGTGAGTTTTCGCAAACCCCATTGGCCTCAGCGTCCATTGCACAAGTGCATACTGCTAAGCTAGTTGATGCTCATAACAATACCCAAGATGTTGTTATAAAAGTGATTAGGCCAAACATAAAAACACAAATTAATGCCGACTTAGCACTTATGGAAAAGCTCGCTAAAGTACTTGCCAATGTACACAGCGAAGCAAAAAGGTTACGCCCTGTCGAAGTGGTCAAAGAGTATAAAAAAACCTTGTTAGATGAGCTCGATTTAATGCGCGAAGGCGCAAATGGCATACAACTTAAGCGTAACTTTGAAGGCTCTGATTCGTTATATATCCCGGCTGTTTATAGCGATTATAGCCGCAGTAACGTTTTGGTTATGGAGCGTATTTACGGAATCCCGGTCTCAGATACTGAGTCGTTAATTGCGCAAAATACCAATATGAAATTACTCGCTGAGCGCGGTGTAGAAGTGTTTTTTACCCAAGTATTTAGAGACAGTTTTTTTCATGCTGATATGCACCCTGGCAATATATTTGTCTCTCGCGAGCACCCTGAAAACCCCATGTATATTGGTATCGACTGTGGCATTGTTGGCACATTAAACAAAGAAGATAAACGCTATCTCGCAGAAAACTTTATCGCCTTTTTTAATCGTGACTACCGCCAAGTTGCTCAGCTACATGTTGACTCGGGCTGGGTTCCGCCCGATACCAGCATAGAAGAGTTTGAATTTGCAATTCGTACCGTGTGCGAACCTATATTTAATAAGCCGCTAGCTGAGATATCGTTTGGCCATGTACTCGTTAATTTATTTAACACCGCACGCCGCTTTAACATGCAAGTACAGCCGCAGTTAGTATTATTACAAAAAACGTTATTATACGTTGAGGGCTTAGGGCGTCAGCTTTATCCTCAGCTTGATTTGTGGAAAACCGCTAAGCCATTTTTAGAAGATTGGGTAAAACAACAAGTTGGACCGTTATCAGTAATGAAACAAATGTATGCTAACTTGCCATTTTGGGCTGAAAAAATGCCAGAACTACCTGATTTAATTTATCAAAATTTAAAACGTAGTCCGCAAATGCAGCATTCTCAGCCAAGTAAAGTGTCACACAAAGCGCTAGTACTTAGCCTATTTGGCAGTGCTACACTAATTGTATCGGCACTGTGTTATCTGCAGCACGACCTCATAGCGGCAGGCGTAACATTAGCAGCGTCTGCAATTAGCTTTATTGTGGCGTGGCGTAACACATAAACTAAGTGCTATTTATGCCACAGTGCGTATAATTAGTACTTAAAATAAACATTTAAGCATTTATCAGTTGGAGATAACCATGGGTTTAGGTGGCATTAGTATTTGGCAATTATTGATTGTTTTAGCGATTATCGTACTTCTTTTTGGTACTAAAAAACTACGCGGCATGGGTGGTGACTTAGGCGGTGCAGTAAAAGGGTTTAAAAAAGCCATGTCTGATGATCAAACTAAAGAGACTGAAAGCGAAAAAGCTGAGCAAATCCAAGAGTCTCAAAAAGCAGCGCCAACACAGACACAAAGCACTGAAAAAACCAAAGACGATACTAAGGTTTAAGCAATATGGGAATGTGGGAGCTCGTTGTTGTTTTTATTGTTGGCCTAGTGGTACTTGGCCCTGAGCGGTTACCGGTTGCCATTCGCACCGTAATGCGCTGGGTAAAAACCGTTAAGTCGATGGCCAACTCAGTTAAAGCAGAAGTGAGTGAAGAGCTACGCATACACGAGCTTCACGAAAACCTAAAAAAAGCAGAGCAACAAGAGCTTAAAGATTTAAGCCCTGAGCTACAACAATCGGTTGATGAACTGCAAAAAGCAGCGCAGTCGGTTACTCATAGCTATAAAAACACTTCAAGCATGTCATCTAACGAACAACTCGATGAAAAAAAGTGAAATTAATTCCCCTATTTGTGGTCAACTTATTACGTGGTATAAAAAATAATGTCTGAACAAGCTAAATCAGGGTTCGTCGCTCACTTAATTGAGCTGCGCGATCGGCTTATTAAATCACTTTTTAGTATTTTAGTGATATTTATTGGCCTAGTGTATTTTGCCAATGATATATATGAGTTTGTAGCCGCCCCTTTAGTCGCACATTTACCAAGCACTGCCACTATGATAGCTACCGATGTTACGGCACCGTTTTTTGCACCGTTTAAACTAACGCTATTTGTTGCTTTGTTTGGCGCTATTCCGTGGATATTGCATCAAATTTGGGGATTTATAGCACCTGGCTTATACCAACACGAAAAACGCATGCTAATGCCAATTTTGGCCTCGAGTATTTTGCTATTTTATGGCGGTATCGCTTTTTGCTACTTTATAGTGCTCCCTATTATATTAGGCTTTTTTACTAGTGTAGGGCCGCAAATGATGACCCTAGCACCGGATATTAGTAGCTATTTAGGATTTGTACTTAAGCTATTTTTTGCATTTGGTGTGGCGTTTGAAATACCCGTAGCCATAATGTTGCTATGTTGGAGTGGCGCTACAACCACGCAGAGTTTAAAGCAAAAACGCCCTTATATTGTGGTTGGTGTATTTGTTGTGGCGATGTTTTTAACACCGCCCGATGTGTTATCACAAACACTATTAGCAATTCCTATGCTGCTTTTATTTGAGCTAGGGTTAATTTTAGCGAAATTTTATAGCGCTAAAGAACAACAGGAATCTGAGGAATAAAATGAAAAAACAACTACTCTCACTACTGGTTTTACTAAGCGCACCGACGTTTGCAGCGCAAGAAATTAACGTGCAAGCTTTGCAAGCATGTAGCTTTATTGAAAACGACTTTTACCGTTTACTATGTTATGACAACACAGTGGCAGGTAAACCGCTTACTAAACCTAGTGAGAAAAAAACCCTTACCCCACCAAAAGCCGTAACCAATGTATCGCCAAACGTAAGTGCACCTGTTGCAGCTGTTTCTAAAGCAGCGCCTGCTGCTAAAGCAGATGATTTTGGCCTTGAGCATAAAGAGATCACTAAAGATAAAGACGAAAATATCACAGCGTCAGTATCATCAGTTAGAAAAGCTCCTTATGGCGAGCTCATTATTACCCTTGATAACGATCAGCAATGGCGTCAAATTGGCTCTGACAGTCTTAAATTAAAAGAGTCAGACACAGTGGTTATTAGCCGCGGTGTATTTAATTCTTTTTTACTTCGTAAAGATGGTCAAAACCGCTCAATCCGTGTGAAGCGCACTCAGTAATGACCTACACGTTAGTTGATGCCGGCGTTAATTTAACCAATCACCAGTTTGAAGGTGAGCATCAGGCCATTATTGCCCGCGCAAATGCCGCGGGCGTGCAAGCTATGTTACTGATCGGCTGCGATGTGCCTAGTAGCGAACAATCGCTTGCATTAGCAAAACAATATAATCAGTTTTCTACTGCTGGCGTGCATCCACATGACGCTAAAGACGCCACCGATGAACTTGAAACCACTTTAACGCAGCTTGCTAGTAACGATTGCGTTGTGGCCATTGGTGAGTGTGGGCTTGATTATAATCGCGATTTTTCTCCTCGCGATATTCAGCGCAGCGTATTAAAACGCCAGTTAGCGTTAGCCGAAAAACTAAACCTACCTGTTTATTTACACGAACGTGACGCAAGCGAAGATATGCTAAATATTTTGGCTAACTATAACGTACGTGGTGTGCTGCATTGCTTTACAGGCAATGCCCAAGCACTTAAAGACTATTTAGAATTAGGCCTTTATATTGGCATTACTGGGTGGGTGTGTGACGAGCGCCGCGGTAAAGCATTGCAACAATTGGTGCCAAGTATCCCGCTTGAGCGGTTATTAATAGAAACCGATGCGCCTTTTTTAATTCCACGCACAATAACCCCTAAACCAAAATCACGTAAAAATGAGCCCGCCTATCTTAGTTATGTGTGTGAAACACTCGCTAAGCTTTATAACGTTGAACCAAGTACTATTGCCGCCCATAGTACGGCTAACTTTTATAGCTTATTTGATATAGCAAGTCGCTAATGACAAGCCCAAAGGCGCTATTTAGCCTATTTATGCTCCTTTGTTCATTTTGCAGTGTTGCAAACCCCGTAATTTCTGAAAATTTTAAATCAATAAAAATAGACACCCTGAGCTATTCGTTTACGCCCACCACAGCAAACAATGCCTACCATGAGGTTAGCGACTGGCAAACAGTAAGTGATAAGCCATTAAATTTAGGGTTTGAACAACGCCCTGTATGGGTCAAGTTTACAGTTAAAAATACCTTAAATAACAATATAAGCCCTATTTTATCGCTCGATAACCCGCTGTTAAATGAAGCGCAAATTTTTCATTTTTATAATTCAGCACTGCTCTCACACATGCAAACTGGCGATAACTTTAAGCTCTCATCACGGCTAATAAAAAGTGAATCTTTATTAGCAACCTTGAGGCTGCCGGCAAATAGTATTAGCACCGTAATAATGAAGGTTAACAACAGTGCTGGGCTACGCATCCCGCTGACTTTATGGCAACCAGATGCCTACCTAGCGCATAAAGGTAAACTTAATTTAATTTATGGCTTACTCATTGGTTTTTTATTTTCATTGGCCATAAGTTGCTTGGTTTTGTATGGGTTTTCGCGCAAGTTGTATTTTGCTTATGCAGGTATTATTACGCTGACCTTAGGTGTGCTACTGGCTTATTTATGCGGTTTTGGCGCTCGTTATTTTCATCCAAATTCGCCTTCATTACAGCAAGTAATGATACCAGTTTTACTAATGCTCACTACGCTTGCTTTTGTGCCGCTACAAAAACAACTGTGCCAACCTAAAGCCTCTAAACTACTAAAATGGCAAACCATTGTTGCTAATATTTTCGCAATTAGCCTGTTGTTTATGTGGGCTTTACCTAGCACAGTGTTTACCCCATTTAGCTTACTGGCGAGCCCGATTGTTATTATTTATTGCTTGGTAAGCGCCTACATCTGCCAGCAAAATGCGCCTTCAAAACCAATTCAAGCACTGCTAATTGCACTCATGCTATTTTTACTTGTTATGGTGTACCTTATTATTGCTGTATTTGGCTTATACCCTTTAGGTAGAAGTAGCTTAGCTTTTGTTTTTATATGTTTTTTTGGTAGTACATTTTGCCTATGTTATGGCGTTATGAAGCGCTTTATTTTAGAGCGTGATGAACAAGTTATTGCTCAACAAACCTTGATTGCTGAAAATGCAGCCCAAGATACACTATTAAATGAGCGACTCGCGCTGCAAGCCCAAACACAAAAAGAATTAGAGTCGTTAGTTGATGAGCGCACCTTTGAGTTACAAGTCACTTTGCGCGAACTAGAGGATAAAAACCGCGAGCTTGAGCTACTTAATATGGAAGACGCGCTGAGCGGAGTTAAAAATCGTCGCTTTTTTGATAAAAAATTAGTGATGGAACTGCGTCGCTCTCGGCGTGAACAAACGCCTTTGAGTATGATTATGCTCGATATAGACCGGTTTAAACGCGTAAATGATAACTACGGGCACTTAACCGGCGACCAAGTAATACGCGCTGTAGCCGACATTATAAAACAGCACTTAAAACGCCCGTTGGATGAAGTGGCTCGCTACGGCGGCGAAGAGTTTGTTGTTTTACTACCTAACACCCCAAAAGAGGGGGCTGTTGATATTGCTGAAAGAATTCGCCAAGCCGTAGAGAGTAATACCGTAAACGTAGCCGGAACATCCGTAAAAGTAACCATTAGTGCTGGCGTAAACAGCGCTGTAGTAAACGATATTAGTAACCCTGAGCTATTTACAGACGACGCAGATAAAGCGCTCTATTTCGCTAAACAACATGGCCGAAATCAAGTAATTAGTTTTCCAATTCCACAGTAGGAGCTTAGTAACATGGCCCAATCAGGACTCGACCTTTTCCCATATACCCGCATGCGTAGAATGCGCCGCAGTGATTTTTCTCGCCGTTTAATGGCCGAAAACCAACTATCGGTAAACGATTTAATTTTTCCGGTATTTGTACTTGAAGGTAAAAACCGCCGCGAAGCAATTGAATCAATGCCAGGAATTGAACGTTTATCAATTGATTTATTGCTTGAAGAAGCTAAAGAGCTTGTAGATTTAGGTGTACCTGCCGTCGCTATTTTTCCGGTGACCCCTGCTGACAAAAAGTCTTTGATGGCCGAAGAAGCCTACAGTGAAGATGGCTTAGCACAACGCACTGTTCGTGCTTTAAAAGAAGCTTTCCCTGAGCTTGGGGTTATTACCGATGTAGCCCTTGACCCATTCACTACTCATGGCCAAGACGGCATTATTGATGATGAAGGTTATGTAATTAATGACATAACCACTGAAATTCTTGTTAAGCAGGCGCTTTCGCACGCCGAGGCAGGCGCAGATGTGGTTGCACCCTCTGACATGATGGATGGCCGTATTGGTGCTATTCGCGAAGCACTTGAAGCAGATGGACATATTCACACACGCATAATGGCTTACTCAGCTAAATATGCCTCTAGCTATTACGGGCCGTTTAGAGACGCTGTTGGCTCTGCAGGTAACTTGAAAGGGGCCGACAAAAAAACGTATCAAATGGATCCTGCCAACTCTGATGAGGCAATTCGTGAAGTAGCACTTGATTTACAAGAAGGCGCCGACATGGTGATGGTGAAACCCGGTATGCCGTACCTTGATATTGTTCGTCGTGTTAAAGATGAATTTGGTGTACCTACTTTCGCATATCAGGTCAGTGGCGAATATGCAATGCACAAAGCGGCAATCGATAACGGCTGGTTGAGTGAAGAGGCCACAATTATGGAATCTTTACTGGCGTTTAAACGCGCCGGAGCGGATGGTATTTTAACGTATTTTGCCAAGCAGGCCGCGCAATGGCTGCAAAATAAGTAAACATGTTATCAAAGGCGGTACGCCGCCTTAATTTTTTTACAATCATTAACATTTTTGTATTCTTTTTGTCATTTAGATTGCCTAAACTGGTGTCCCATTTTGGGATTTAAATACACGGGAATAATAAAAAATGTTAAAAACGAAAATAACGCCACTGGCGCTTGTATTAGCAAGCCTCAGTGCACCAGCCTCCGCCGATCTAATCATTTCTGAATACATCGAAGGCAGCAGCAACAATAAAGCGATTGAGCTTTATAACAATGCTGATACCGAGCTTTCTCTTGAAGGTTATACTTTAGGACTTTATTCAAATGGTAGTAGTTCGGTAGGTAACTCAATTGATTTATCAGGCACATTGGCTGCCAATACCACCTATATAATTTCAAACCCTAGTGCTGACGCTGCCATTCTTGATATTGCAGACATAACCAGCACAGTAACTTACTACAATGGTGACGATGCCCTTGTTTTAACTAAAGATGGTGTGGTAGTTGATAGCTTTGGCCAAGTGGGTGTTGATCCTGGCTCTTTTTGGTCTGATGATACCGTACAAACTCAAAATAAAACCTTACGAAGAAAAAATAGCATCACAACGGGTCGAACTGACTCAACTGCAACTTTTAATCCTAGCGATGAATGGGAACAGTTTGATGAGGATACCTTTGACGGCTTAGGCTCGCATGCTGGCGATGGTGGTACGGCTCCTGCGCCAGACCCTGAGCCAGAACCATTAGAACCGCTTGTATGTGGCGCAGATAAAACGCTAATTAGCGCTGTGCAAGGTTCTGGTGAAGCAAGCCCGTTAGTAGATACCCTTGTTGAAATTGAAGGTATTGTCACTGCCGATTTTCAAGGTGAAGATGGCTTAGATGGTTTCTTTGTGAGCTCGCTTGCTGCAGATGTAGATAACGATCCAATGACCTCTGAAGGTTTGTTTGTTTACTTTACTGATACCGATGTAAATGTAGGTGACCACGTGCGCGTACAGGGCACAGTTGATGAATACTATGATTCAACACAACTAGCAGATGTAACACAAATTGCTGTATGTGGTACTGACGAAGTGGCCTCTGCAACCTCAATAAGTTTACCTTTAGAGAGCCAAGCTGACCTAGAAGCTTATGAAGGTATGCTAGTGAGCCTAGATCAAACACTTGTAGTTACTAACAACTTCGGCTTAGGTCGCTATGGTGAAGTAGAACTAGCCACTGAGCGTTTATACCAAGGCACTCAAGTTGCATTGCCAGGTGATGCAGCCAATGCTGTTGAAGCGGCTAACTTGACTAAAAAAATCTTATTAGATGATGGCTCTACAGCTCAAAACTCAGATCCATCGGCTTACCCAGCGCCAGGCCTATCGGCAGAAAATACTCTACGTACCGGCGATACTGTAAATGCGGTAACAGGGGTAGTTACATACAGCTTTAGCACGTATCGCATTCACCCAACAGTTACACCACAGTTTATAGCGACTAATGCACGTGAAGATGCGCCTGAGCAAAGTGAAGAAGCCGATTTACGAATCGCCAGCTTTAACGTACTTAACTACTTTAACGGTGATGGCCAAGGCGGTGGTTTCCCTACTAGCCGTGGTGCAGACTCAGAAGAAGAGTTTGTACGTCAAGAAGCAAAACTTGTAAGTGCTATTAGTGCAATGCAAGCTGATGTTGTTGGCTTAATGGAAATTGAAAATGATGGCTTTGGTGAGTTCAGTGCTATAGCAAGTTTAGTAAATGCATTAAACGATGCTGACAGCGCTAACAACTACGCGTTTGTGGATTTTAACGTAGCCCAAATTGGTACCGACGAAATCACCACAGCCCTTATTTACCGCGCAGATAAAGTAGAAGAAGTAGGCACAGCCGCTATTACTACTGATTACCCGTTTGATTACAGCAACCGTGCACCTATTGCGCAAAGCTTTAAGTCACTTTCAACAGATGAAGTATTTACTGTTTCTGTAGCCCACCTTAAATCTAAAGGGAGCTGTGGTGATGATAACAACGACGACCTAGGTGATGGCCAAGGCTGTTGGAATGAAATTCGTACCGAAGCTGCTGATGCGTTTACTGATTGGTTAGACAACAAACCTACTGGCGTAGATGACGAAGATATCATTCTTGTTGGTGATATGAACGCT
This sequence comes from Pseudoalteromonas sp. Angola-4, assembly GCF_028599265.1. Taxonomy (NCBI): domain Bacteria; kingdom Pseudomonadati; phylum Pseudomonadota; class Gammaproteobacteria; order Alteromonadales; family Pseudoalteromonadaceae; genus Pseudoalteromonas; species Pseudoalteromonas sp. Angola-4. The sequence goes on from NZ_JAQREK010000014.1 coordinate 34,807, forward strand.
TATGCAATGGAAGATCCAATCCGTAAGTTTGATGAAAAAGGCTATAAAAACGTAGTCGCAGAGCTTGATGGCGATACATTAAGCTACTCTTATAGCTTCTCTGGCCGTGCAGGTAGACTTGACCATGCTTTAGCAACCGAGTCTTTACTAAGCAAAGTTGTTGCAGCAAATGATTGGCATATCAATACTGATGAGCCTATCGTGCTTGATTACAACCTAGAGTTTAAGAGCGAAGGTCATCAATCTACGCTTTACGCAGAAGGACCATACCGTGCATCTGATCACGACCCTGTGATTGTTGATATAAAATCTGAAGTAGTACTTACCCCTGAAGAGCAAACACCGGTAATTGCACCTGATCAAATATTCACAGTAGATGAAAACAGCGCTGTAGGCACTGTGATTGGCACACTTGATTTTAGCGATCCTAATGCTGATGTATCACCTGTGGTTAAATTTATCGTATCAGGTAACGATTCTGTATCAATTAACGAGCAAGGTCAGTTAATTGTTGCAAGCGAAGTAGATTACGAGTTTGAAAATCGTATTACCCTTACAGTACAAGCAGAGGATAGTGTAGGTAACGTATCTGAAGCACAAACGGTTGTAGTAAGAGTAAACAACCTACGTGGTGATGACGATAACGACTCAGGCTCATTGCTTTGGTTATCTCTTTTATTAGCGCCACTTTCATTAGTGCGCAGATTTAAGAAAAAATAACGAGTGATTTGTTTTAAAGCCGCATTTTTGCGGCTTTTTTTATGCTTATAAAAATGTAATTCAGACAAGCTTCAGTAAACAACCCTTAATATCTTCCATACCGTTTATTAACTATTAATAGAATTAGCCGCGCAACAAATACATTAAATGAGTATTTTTTACACATAAGCCGTAGTTAAAACCCTTTTTAATAAATTTAACTGTTGAAATGTAAACACTTTATTTACGGATTAAAAGTTGCACTATAAGTTCGTCACCCTTGTGTAGTAGTTAAGTAACAAACCCTAAGCGTAAAAATAAGTCGTGTTTTTATAAAGGAATGGAAATGAAACAATTAACCCAAACACCTCCTACTTGGCAGAAAAAAGCAACGCCATTATTGGGTCTACTTTTTATTTTTTCTGGCTGGGGCTATAGCACGCAGGCAATAGCAGCAAGTGTTGATGCAGCAATTCCGCAAGAAAGCCTATTTGAAGTAATAAGCGCCCGCGCTAAAAAACTAGCCGAACAAGAATATGCACCTCCAAAAAATATAGAGCTAGAAGCATTAAATAACATTGATTACCAAGATTACCGCTCAATTCGATTTAAGCAGGACAAATCAGTGTGGAAAGATGAAGGCCTGTATCAGCTACAACTCTTTCACCCTGGTTTTTTATATAAAACACCGGTAACAATTAATACCGTAGAAGGTGACTCAAAACGTAATCGCCTACCTTTTAGTACTGATTTTTATCAATACGATGGCACGGCCGCCCCTTTAAAAGACGAAATAGCAAAAAGCGTAGCCGGCACGCAACTAGGCCATGCAGGCTTTCGCTTACATTACCCAATTAACACAAACGAATACAAAGATGAGGTAATGGTGTTTCAAGGGGCCTCTTATTTTAGAGTTGTTGGCCCTAATCAAGTATATGGTTTATCAGCACGTGGATTAGCAATCGATACCGCCGAAACATCGGGTGAAGAATTCCCCATGTTTAAAGAGTTTTGGCTTGTTAAGCCCCAGGCTGAGCAAACTAACATCACTATTTTTGCATTGCTAGATAGCCCTTCGGTATCTGGTGCTTACAAATTTGATATTGACCCAACAACCAGTATGTTAGTTGATGTTGATATGCAAATTTTTGCCCGTAAAGATATTAAAAAGCTAGGCGTAGCCCCTTTAACAAGTATGTTTTACCACGGTGAAAACAGCACTAAGTTTTTTGATGACTACCGCCCAGAAGTGCACGACTCAGACGGCTTGTTAACACAGTCAGCTGATAACAAATGGGTATGGCGCCCGCTTAACAACCCAACACAGTTAAGCGTTACGTCGTTTTCGTACACCAACCCTAAAGGGTTTGGTTTAGCACAGCGTGACCGTGACTTTAACAATTACCTAGATACTGAAGCGCACTACCACGACCGTCCAAGCCTGTGGATAGAGCCAAAAGGTGAATGGGGGAATGGCCGAGTTGAGCTAGTAGAAATACCAACAGATACAGAAACGAACGACAATATAGTGAGTTACTGGGTGCCTGAAAAGCCAATGAAAGCTGGTGATTCATTAAAGCTAAGCTACAAAATGAGCACCTTTAACGCCCATTTAACTCAACACCAAAAGGCGCGTGTAACACGCACGCGCATTGGTAGCGCAGCGCTGCCAGGTGAAGATAATCCACCACCGCAAAGCCATCGCCAGTTTACCGTTGACTTTGCAGGCCCCGATTTAAACAACCTGTCTGAAAAGCTAACTCTTGAAGCCGACATTCAGCTTACAACAGGTGAAGTAAGGGATGTAACAGTGCAAAAACTTCCTAAATCTCTTGGTTGGCGAGTAGCGTTTAAAATTGCACCACAGGACGATCAACCCGTAGATATGCGTTTATCGTTAAAACTTCGTGATAAAGAAATTAGTGAGGTATGGAGCTATGTTTGGTACCCAAATGACATCAAGTAATAAAGGAAAGGGCACACCAATGCCATTCAAAACACTGCGCGTATGGTTATTTGCTATTGCTGCACTCACTGTTTCAGGGTACGGCATCTCCATTATGTTTGAAATTTTAAGCTCAAACGGAATGACCTTGCTTGAATACGCACTATTGGTTTTATTTTCAATAACCTTTGCATGGATTGTTACGGCATTTTGTAGCGGCACGATAGGATTTGTACTGCAATTATTTCGTATTGACCCGCTCACCCTAAGACGCATTAAGCCTATTGAGTTTGACAATGCCGCGCTTGCACAGCAAAAAACCGCGGTAGTTATGCCTATTTATAACGAAGACACGCACCGTGTTATTGCCGGCTTTGAAGTGAGCTTACAATCGCTAAAAGAGACAGGGCAACTTGCCAATTTTGACTTTTATTTACTTAGCGACACGCAAGACCCTGAAATAGCACAAAACGAGCTAAGCGCGTGGCATGCTTTATGTGAGCGTTTAGGCGATACTGCAAAACAGGTTTTCTATCGTCGCCGCGAAGATAATAAACACCGTAAAGTAGGTAACTTAACCGACTTTTGCGAGCGCTGGGGCAGCCAATACGATCACATGATTGTACTTGATGCCGACAGCGTAATGACGGGTAAATGTATGCTAGAGCTGACCACAAGCATGATCAACAACCCGCAAGCTGGCTTAATTCAAACTATTCCTATTCCAGTTCGTCAAGACACCTACTTTGGTCGTTTTTTACAATTTGCCTCTGTGCTTTACAGCCCAATGCTGGCAACGGGTTCTGCTTTTTGGCAAACTGACAAAGCTAATTATTGGGGCCACAATGCCATTATTCGTGTTGAAGCATTTATTAACTATTGTGGTTTACCTACGCTTGAAGGCAATGCCCCCTTTGGTGGCGAAATTTTAAGTCATGACTTTGTAGAAGCTTCACTACTGCACAGTGCAGGCTGGGATGTTTTATTACTTAGCGATATTGAAGGTAGCTACGAAGAAGTACCAAGTAACATTTTAGATTATGCCATACGCGACAGACGTTGGGTGCAAGGTAACATTCAGCATCTTGGCTTATTAGGCTCGTCTAAATTAAAGCTAATGAGTAAGTTTCACTTTTTATTAGGCGCAACCGCTTATATTTCATCGCTTATTTGGTTATCTATGCTGGCACTAAGCACCATAGATGCGGTAACACGTGCATTAAATAGCGATGTGTACTTTAATCGGGTTTATCAGTTATTCCCAACGTGGCAAATAGCTAAAACAGACCTAATTGATTCACTACTTTATTTAACCATTATTATATTATTGGTGCCTAAATTAATGGGTGTAATTGTCACGCTAGTGCACAGAAATAAGCGCTTTGGCGGCTCGTTTAAATTAATACTAGGCTCAATAATAGAGACTGTATTTGCCATTATTGTGGCACCACTTATGATGGTGTTTCATGCTTACTTTGTAGTGTGTGTATTTTTAGGTAAAAAAGTTAAGTGGGATGCACAACCGCGCGAAGGCCGCATGGTACCGTGGAAAGAAGCGTTTAGTTACACACTATTTTCTACCTTGGTTGCCATAGTATGGGGTGCTACAGCCTATTACTTTACGCCAGTGTTCTTTTGGTGGTTATCGCCTATATTACTCGGTCTATTACTTGGAGCGCCAATAATACGCTACACCAGTAGCATTAAGTTAGGTGTGCAACTGCGTAAAATGGGAATATTTATTTGCCCTAGCGAAGTTGATAACGACCCTATGCTAAACAACCTTAAAGTGCATTTAAAAGAAATTTCGGTACCAGAGCCTGGGCAATACCCTAAAACGGTGCCAGCCCTGCCACAAGAGCATTTAGTGGTTATGCCAATACAAAGCTTTAATAAGCCTCGCTTGCCAAAGATGAAAGCGCTAAGAGCTAAAGCAATTAAGAAGTTTAATTAGCGCAATGGGCACGCACTAAATATAAAAAGGAGCATGATTGCTCCTTTTTTTATACCTAAAATAAGCCGCTATACAACTTCCCTTTCATAACTGCGCCTCACTAACCCAAGTATAACTTACTGTATTAAGTGAGCGCTCTTACGCACTCTGTGCGAAGCTAAGCAGCCATTGCTCCTACGGTCAATTCAGCTTTAAATACCATATATTGCGCACCGCTTTAAGCAGCCTTTTATTTAGGCTGCTAATGTTGGTATTACTGTTTTTGAGAGACGCTAACTCAAAGAGTAATTAAATCGTAGGCAATAAAAAACCCGCAACATGTGCGGGTTTTTTTAAAGAGTTACAGAGCTAATTACTTAGCTGCTTTTTTCTCTTTTTCTGCAGCGATTACAGTGTCAGCTACGTTTTGTGGACATGCTGCGTAGTGTGAGAACTCCATAGAGAACTGACCACGACCTGATGTCATTGTACGTAGTGAACCGATGTAACCAAACATTTCTGATAACGGAACGTCTGCTTTAATGCGAACGCCAGTTAAACCAGCTTCTTGGTCGCTTAGCATACCACGACGACGGTTAAGGTCACCGATTACGTCACCAACGTGATCTTCTGGAGTGAACACGTCAACTTTCATGATTGGCTCAAGAAGTTGTGCGCCCGCTTTAGGGATCGATTGACGGAAAGCGCCTTTAGCAGCGATTTCGAATGCGATTGCAGATGAATCCACGGCGTGGAAGCCACCGTCGAAAAGTTCTACTTCAACGTCAAGTACTGGGAAGCCAGCTAGAACACCTTCGTTCATCATTGACTTGAAGCCTTTCTCAACTGCAGGCCAGAATTCTTTCGGTACGTTACCACCAACAACTGATGAAGTGAACGTGAAGCCTGAATTCGCTTCGCCTGGCTTGATGCGGTAATCAATTTTACCGAACTGACCAGAACCACCAGATTGTTTCTTATGCGTGTAGCTATCTTCGATTTCACGAGTGATAGTTTCACGGTAAGCAACCTGTGGTTGACCAACAATAAGGTCTACGCCGTAAGTACGCTTAAGGATATCTACTTTGATATCTAAGTGAAGCTCACCCATACCTTTAAGGATAGTTTCGCCTGAATCTTCATCAGTCTCAACTTGGAAAGACGGATCTTCTGCAACCATTTTACCGATAGCAATACCCATTTTCTCATTACCGCCTTTATCTTTAGGCTGTACAGCAATCGAGATTACTGGAGTTGGGAATACCATTGGCTCTAGAGTTACTTTGTCTTTCGGATCACATAGAGTGTGACCAGTTTGAACGTTTTTCATACCTACGATTGCAATGATGTCACCAGCTTGTGCGCTAGTTAACTCTTTACGTTCGTCAGCTTGCATCTCAACCATACGGCCAACACGCTCTGTTTTACCAGTAAACGAGTTAAGGATAGTGTCACCCTTGTTAAGTTTACCTGAGTAAATACGTACGAATGTTAATGCACCAAAACGGTCATCCATGATCTTAAATGCTAATGCTTTGAAAGACTCATCAGCAGATACGATTGCATGCTCGCCAGTTTCGTTACCTTCTTCATCCATAAGAGGTTGAGGGTCAACTTCTGTAGGAGATGGTAAGTAATCAACAACAGCGTCAAGTACTAGTTGAACACCTTTGTTTTTGAATGCAGAACCACAGAATGTAGGGAAGAAAGCAAGGTCACGAGTACCTTTACGGATACAACGCTTGATATCTTCTAAAGAAGGTACTTCACCTTCCATGTACGCTTCCATTAGGTCATCGTCTTGCTCTACAGCAGTTTCGATAAGCATTTCATGGTATTCGTCAACTTTGTCAACCATGTCTGCAGGAACGTCTGTGATTTCGTAGTTTTCAGGAAGACCAGTGTCATCCCAAACGTATGCTTTTTTAGTAAGAACGTCTACAACACCAACGAAGTCATCTTCAATACCGATTGGTAAAGTCATAACTAGTGGTACAGCACCAAGTACTTTACGTACTTGCTCAGTTACACGGTAAAAATCAGCACCCATACGGTCTAATTTGTTTACGAAGATAATACGTGCAACTTCTGATTCGTTAGCGTAACGCCAGTTAGTTTCTGATTGTGGCTCAACACCACCAGAACCACAGAATACACCAACACCGCCGTCTAATACTTTAAGTGAACGGTAAACTTCAACTGTGAAGTCAACGTGTCCAGGAGTATCGATAACGTTGAAACGGTGATCTTTCCAGAAACAGCTTACTGCCGCAGACTGGATAGTAATACCGCGCTCAGCTTCTTGATCCATGAAGTCAGTAGTAGATTCACCATCATGAACCTCACCTGTTTTATGGATAGTACCTGTAAGCTTCAGGATACGCTCAGTAGTAGTGGTTTTACCCGCATCAACGTGCGCGAAAATACCAATGTTTCTGTACTTCGATAAATCTGCCATTATTTTACTCTTAATAAAGTCGATAAATTATTCGGCGGGAGTATAGCATTACTTAAAGCGAACATCACCATACAAGTCGCTTAAAATGCAATCAATTCAATAAAATTTTTCTAGATTTACATCAAGCACTGGTTAAATAGCACTGATTATTATGTAACCCATTAAAAAGATTATGTTTTATTCTTGTAATCTGAAGGACACTCAGTTACTTAATTATTTTGTAACAACGTTCTGGCCTGCCAATACTACCGTAGCTTTGATCAGCACTTAACTTTTCAGACTCTAATAAAAACTCTAAATAGCGACGAGCAGTTGAGCGGCTTACCCCCACTAAATCGCCCATTTGCTGAGCAGTAAATGCATTTGAATCATGCTGTACAAATGCATCATGGATTTTTTGCAATGTAAGCTGGTCAACGCCTTTGGGCAGCCTAATAGCACCCTGCTTTTTCTCTTTTGAGCCGAATAACACATCAACCATTGATTGGGTCACTTCGTTTGCATCAGAAAAACACTGTTGACGCGCCTCAAAGCGCGAAAGAGCTTGATCTAATCTATTTAACATTAACGGTTTAACTAAAAAGTCACAGGCACCAAGTTGCATTGCTTTTTCAAGTGTTTCAACTTCTTTGGCAGCCGTTAGTAGCATTACTTCACTTTTAATTTCACGACGCCGTAAATCTGATAATAAATCGAGTCCGTTACCATCAGGTAAATGTATATCGAGTAAAATAAGATCTGCCTCTATCGCTTGCAACAGAGCTGTTGCAGTACTTAAATTACCTGCAATTCCAACCACTTGATACTGTCCTTGGCGTAAACTCTGTTTTGCAATTTGACTTCCCGCAGCGCCCCCCGGCAGTAATAAGTACTGGGCAATTAGCTGTGCAACTTCAACTTCGTCTTCAATTATAATTACAGAATAGGTCATTGCTTAATTACTCTTATTATTTTGGAATATAAACACTTAACCGCGCCCCTAATAAATCCGACTCACCAATTTCTAAACTACCACGGCAGGAGTCTAAATTGGTTTTTACTAAGTACAAACCAATACCGTGTTGCGCCCCAGACTTAGAACTAAATTGAGGCGTAAAAATGACTTCATGATCAGAGCCTAAACCAAACCCTGTATCTTCCACATCAAACAATAAAGTTTGACTGGTTTCGTCAACTGTTACCCTTACTTTAGCAGGGCGAGTATCAGATGCTCTAATAGCAGCTTCAATGGCGTTATCTATTAAATTGCCTAAAATAGAAACCACTCGTTCAAGCATATCCTTACGTTCTATAACACCAAGCAAACTATCTTGGTTAAGCTCAAGAGCAACATTAAGCTCTCGTGCTTTGTGGTATTTTCCCACCAATAAACCAGCTAATACGGGGTCTTGAATCCGCTCAAGTAAGTTGTGAATTTGTGCTTGAGAACCCTGACTTTCCTGCCCTATAAGTTCAATTGCTTGCTCGTTTTTGCCCATTTGTACTAAAGCACCAATTAGGTTTAATTTATTCGAGTAATCATGTGTTTGAACACGAAGTAACTCAGCAAATGCTTGTACTTTTGTTAGCTGCTGACTTAAATATTCCAGTTCATCAGACGGGCGCATACTGAGCAAAATACCATCATCCTGACCTTGAACTTGTAAAGAAAACCGCGACAAAATAATTCGTTTATCTGCAGCAAATAACTCAAACCCAACAATTTTGCGGCTTTGATTGCGCAGTAAAAATTCAGCATGCTCAGGCAATAGGTCTTCTAGAGTAAGGTTTTTATGGATTGTAGATGTAGGCTTATCAAGAATTTCACAGGCACGTTGATTTAGTTTACGCACGGTTCCATCAGGCTCCAGTGCAATAATGCCGCTACGTACAGTGTTTAAAATAGCATCCTGCTCTGAAAATAATCTTGCTATCTCATCTGGTTGCAAACCAAATATAGCATTACGTACTCGTTGACCAATATAAACCGCGGCAATAATACTTAAACCAACAAGCATCAGCCCCCAAATAAGTATTTCAGCACTACGAGATAAAATAAGCGGATCAATTGATTGCACCAAAAAACCAACAGACACTAGGCCTATAATTTCATTGTTAGCATTATATACAGGTACTTTACCGCGAATTGACTCCCCCATGCTGCCATGAGCTACCGATATATAGCGCTCGCCTTGAAGGGCCTCCTGACTATCACCTCCAACCATAGGTTTGCCAACTTTGTGCTCATCAGGGTGTATAATACGCAGTGCATTAATATCGCCAACCACTATAAAATCAGCGCTTGTTAGCTCCGTAAGGCTCTCTATTTGCAAATTAAATGCTGTTAAATCACCTTTTCCCTCTAACGCATTTATTACATCAGTTCGTGTTGCGACACTACTTGCTACAGAGAGTGCTTTATCACCCATGTGATTATGTAAACTTTGCGCCGTAAGCTGATACACCAACGCCCCAAACAATATTGCTTGTAAAACACATAGCCCAGTTACCCAAATAATTAAACGTGTTTCTAATCGTTTAGGTTTTTTTACCATGCTCTGCAATGGGCCTGGTTTGTTGGTGTTTGTCATTAACGTCCTTATTAAGCTTGCTCTTGCTGTAACCTAGAAGCTGTTTTATCCGCACGGCGCTGCTTCAAATAATCTTTTAATGGGAACAACAACACTAAAATAGAAAGTATAAAAATACTTAATGTGAGTGGCCTATCCCATAAAAAGCTTAATGAGCCATCCGAAATCATCATTGAGCGACGAAAGTTTCGCTCAATCATATCGCCTAAAATAAAGCCAAGTAACAAAGGAGCCATTGGAAAGGCCAATAGGCGTAATATTAACGCAACCAAGGCAACACCAACCATCATAAATAAGTCGAATGTGTTAAACGACACCAAGTACACGCCAATTAAACTAAAGAACAAAATCATAATGGTTAATACCGACTTTGGCATTGCTAATACTTTTGCAAAATAAGGAATGAGAGGTAGGTTTAAAATCAATAAAACAATGTTGCCAAAATACATGCTTACAATGACAGACCAAAATACACTTGGGTTTTCTTGCATGAGCATAGGGCCTGGCTGAATACCATATGCTATTAATGCTCCTAGCATAATGGCCGTCGTGCCAGAGCCAGGAATCCCCAATGTTAATAAAGGTACAAATGAGCCTGTGCATGCTGCATTATTTGCAGACTCAGGAGCGGCAAGACCACGTAAAGAGCCTTTTCCAAATTTTTCTTTTAGGCCTTTAGGTGCCAAATTTCGCTCAGTGGCATAGGCCATAAAGCTTGCAATAGTGGCTCCTGCGCCAGGTAAAACACCAACAATAAATCCTAAAAATGACGAACGGCCAACAACCGGCGCCATATCTTTAACTTCGCCTTTTGTTAATTTAGTTGAACCTATTTGCGGCGTATCTGAATCATTAAGACTTTTAGCGTCTTTCTTCTCTGGCTTAACAACATTAATTAATGCCTCAGCAAGTGCAAACGTTGCCATTGCAATTAATAAAAAGCTAATACCATCGAGTAAGTCGGCTTGTCCAAAGGTAAATCGCTCGGTGCCCGAGGATGGATCTATACCTACCGTTGCCAGCATTAAACCAAATACTGTCATCATCATTGCTTTTAAAAATTGGCCTTTATTTGAAAAAGCAGCAATAGCTGTTAAACCTAAAAACATTAGCACAACATAATCAGGAGATTGAAAACTCAATGACACCTTTGCTAGTAGAGGTGCGGCAACCATAAGTAGTATGGCGCCTATAGTTCCACCTATAAATGAGGAGTAAGCGGCAATAGCCAAGGCTTTACCAGCATGCCCTTGCTTTGCTAACGGATAGCCATCAAAAGATGAAGCCACCGTACCCGCCACCCCTGGCGCATTTATTAAAATGGATGATGTAGAGCCACCAAAAATAGCGCCATAATAAACCCCAGCCATTAAAATCATCCCTGAATCAGCACCTATGCTGTAAGTAATAGGGATCATCAATGCAATAGCAGTTATTGGCCCAAGCCCAGGTAACATACCAATAAAAGTACCCACCAAACAGCCTGCTATCACGTACATTAAATTATTAAAGTCGAGCACGGTCGACAAACCAAGCATAATTCCATCAAACATAACTTAACTCCATAAATCGCCCGGAACCAAGTAAATACCTAATACTTGAGTCATCAAAAACCAAAACACTACGGCAACAGGAATAGAGGCAAACAATAGAATCTTCTTGCGCCTTTCACCCATTACAAAAAAACCCGCTAATAAAAAGGCGCTGGTCGAGGTTAAAAAGCCAACAGGCTCCAACATTGCACTATAAATCACCATTAAAACTAATAAGCCTAAAGTTCGTACAACATGCGACTTTTCTAGAGGCTGGTTTTCTGCCGCTTTTTCGTTTGGCTTAAGCAAAGTAGAACCGATAGAAAGCAAGCACACCACAATGCCAAAAGCTGCGTATACTTTTGGTAATGTAGCAGAAGTAACCGTTTCGTATTCTTCAAATGGTAATAGTGGAATTTGCCACGCCACAATGGCGTAGAGTGTAAATAGCGCCAAGAATAAACTTGGCCCTAGTAGTTCGCGATTCATCATAAAAACCTCGATTAATCCGCTTTACGAATAAAGCCAAGCTCTTGCATTACCACTTTAAGCTGCGCTTCTTGTTTTTCGAGTGACTGGATAAATTCATCTTTTTCTTGAAAGAGATTTAACCAGCCATTTCGTGCGCGAACAGTTTCCCACTCAGGAGTTGATTGTAATTTACGAAGTTTCTCGGTGTATTGAGCAAGTTTATCGGCAGGTAAATTAGGAGCAGCAAAAAAGCCGCGCCAATTAACAAACTCCATATCGTAACCCATCGACTTTAACGTAGGTATTTTAGGGTAATCCGCTAAAACTTCTGGCGATGTAACTGCTAACACCCTCGCCTGCCCGCCATTTGCAACTTCTAACGCCTCGCTTAAACCGGTAGAAAGTAAGTTTACTTCACCAGAGAGTAAACCAGCTTTTGCTTTACCACCGCCATCGTAAGGAATGTAACGAATTCTGCGGCCATCAACCCCGCCTGCTTTAGCCGCTTGTGCAGCAACTAAGTGATCCATACTGCCACGGGCAGAACCACCCGCTACTTTAATTGAGCTTGGGTCTTCCTTAAGCGCTTTAATAACATCCTGCCAGGTTTTATAGGGCGAATCGTTACGAACAACAAAGGCACCAAAATCAGCAATCATATTGGCTACGGGTGTTAAATCTCGGTAGCTATAGGGAATTTTCCCCGTTAAGGCTCGCAATACAATAGGCGTTGAATTCACCATTAATATATCGCCTTTTTTAGTACCTGATTCTATTAAGTAGGCAATGGCGCGCCCGCCGCCACCGCCCGACATATTCTGAAAAGACGCATTATTATCAATGCCTGCCTTTACTAAACCTTCACCTACACCGCGCGCAGTTGTATCCCATCCGCCACCTGGGCCTGCTGGTACTAAAAAGTGAATATCGGCCAATGCCATAGGGCTGCTTAGTACTAAAGATGCCGCTAATAATGTTGTTTTAACTGACTTAAATAATTTCATTGTGTGTCCCCTTAAAATAAATACTGCATACGTGCACTAAAGCCCATACCAGAGTCTTCATCACCTACAAGCGCAGCGGTACCTGGGCCATCTACATCGCTGTAGATAAGATTGCCCATAAATTTAATGTCACTACTAACGTAATAGCTTGTACCAAGTGTGTAGGTAGTTACTTCGCTACCTTGGTTTTTACTCGTTGCATCCATTTGCGAAACTCGAGCAACTAACTCCCATGCATTTTTAATATTTTTAGGTTGTACAAATAGTGCAGAGCCAGCTTTATACTGTCGTTGCTCACCCCTTAAAAAGTAACTTGCTGAGATATGAAAGCCGTCAAAACGTTCGCCATCTAGATCATCGCTGCTATTGAGCGCATCTAAAGCACGGCTTGCATATTCTGCCTCTAATGTTAAAGAGTCAGCCTGAAAAGCAAATTCAAGCCCAGACTGCGATAAGCTATCCAGTGCTACCGCTGTACCGCCTGTAGCATAATTAACAAGGCGTACATTAGTTTCGCGCACTTCACCACGCGCAAAACGTTCGCCTAGTTCATTGCCACCCATATCACGGTATGAATGCCATGCACCTAAATGAATCACGTCACCCGGTGCTGCACTTGACCACGTAGCACGCCCTGTAATAGCAAGCGTTAGACGGTCGTTTTCATCATTACCCGTTGCACCAAAGGCATCATTTTTATAAACCCCAACGGCATATCGAAAGCCTGAGTCTTTAAAGTATTGATAAGCAGATACGCCCCAACGGAAAAAAGGCGAGAAAGTATTAGCAAGCGTACTACGCTCAATAGTATTAATATGCTTTGAACTAGTAAGTGCGTTTAGCGACATGTCTTCACGGATTTTACCCGCTTTAATTTTAAGACCGTTTTCAAAGGCGTAACGCACGCGGGCAAGTACAATTTCGGCATCCCCTTCGCCAAATTCTAAAAGTAATTTGTGATCCCAGTTTCCATGCTCGCTCTCTACGTAGGTACGAATACGACGAGGGAAGAAGTCGCTCCCATCTGAGCCATCATTGCCTGCGTTATAGGCACCTTCAAAATAGTTGTAATCAAGCTGTACTCGTCCTCCAAACTCCAAATTAAAGCCACTTGATGTTTTTAAAGAGTTAACTTCTTTTTGTAATGCATCTAATTGTGCTTGTAGTTTTTGAGTATCGTTATCGGCTAAAGCTGATGTGCTAGCCAACGCTGCTGTAATTGTTAAAGCGAGCTGTGTGTTACTTGCTTTCATTATTTTCTCCACGCTGTGTTTGTATCTTTATTGTCAGGTAGATAAGCGACGACAAACTGCTATCTAAAGCGCAGCTTATTGTTAACGTGAAATTAACGAAATATTTTGAGGGAAAGGTGCATTGATGACGGTAAAGTACATTTTGTTCATAAAAACCATGAACAAAATAGACATAAACAAAAACTAATAAGAAGGGTCGTGAAGTACACCTATGCGATGACTAAAAACGCACTTAATAAAATAAGAATTATTTGCATTTAGGTGTTGACAGTTTATTAGATCTAACTGATAATCAATATCAACAAGACGGGAATGCATACCCACTTGTGACGGAATGAACTAATTTGTTTCTCGACCCTGAAACAACGTGTGGCGCACGTAAACAGCTATGGTTACTTGTTATGAACCGCAACGCCCCTTGATGTTGATGATAAGTAACCGCCCTACTATTTTACTTGCTACATTGCTCATATCGGTGACGGTAGATATGAAACTAAAAAAGCCCTTACGGGCTTTTTTTATGTCTGTAATTTAGTGAGCAACATACTCACATAAATTCACATATTAACGGCGGTTTTTACGTGCACGTGCACGGCGCTGTTTTTTCTCTTCTTCTTTAGCGGCTTTTTTAGCCTCTGCAGCGGCACGTAAGCCAGCTACCATAATTTCTTCTTCTTCACGCATGGCTGGGGTTTCCATGGTAATACGGCCGATAATCCCATCACGTAATTCGTTAATCAGTATTTCAGACATTTTATAGGTGTCTATTTGGTTACCGCCACGAATACAGCCACGCTTTTTACCAGCCATTTCTACAAATTCCCAGTCACTTTCTGGCAGTTCATCTATTTTATAGCGTGCTTTTAAAAGCTCTGGGTAGGCTTTTAATAAATACTCTGCGGTATAACTTGCCACATCTTCGTATTCAAGCGCTGTGTCACGTATTGCACCGGTGGCACCTAAACGATAACCCGAGTTCTCGTTTTCTACTTTAGGCCACAGCATACCTGGTGTGTCGTAAAGCATAATGCCGTCTTCAAGCTTAATACGTTGCTGCGCTTTTGTTACCGCAGGCTCGTTACCCGTTTTTGCAACTATGCGCCCAGCTAATACGTTAATTAACGTTGATTTGCCCACATTTGGAATACCCATGATCATGGCTTTAATTTGCTTATCGGCGCCCACTTTATGTGGCACTAATTTTTTACAAAGCTCATTAATGCGGTGCACCTCAGCGGCTTTATCATGACCAAACGCGATGGCTTTAACGCCACTTTCTTGCTCAAAATAGTCTTTCCACGCTTGGGTCATTTTAGGGTCGGCTAAATCCGCCTTATTTAAAATTTTGATGACCGGCTTGCCTTCACGAAGCGTGGTTACCATAGGGTTTTCACTACTGTAAGGAATGCGTGCATCAAGCACTTCAATGATCACATCCATTTGCGGCATTATTTCTTTAATCTCATTACGGGCTTTATTCATGTGCCCAGGGAACCACTGGATAGCCATTTTTAACTCCTAACATATAATTTGACGCTATTTTAACTGGCAATTCATTTAATTGCGCTATACTGGCGCAAATTTTTTTAGATTAGATATTATGGCTCTTAAATCTACCATTATTAAAGCGCAATTATCGTTAAGCGATATGGACCGCCACGTGTACCAAGATTTTAATTTAACGTTGGCACAGCATCCCTCTGAAACCGAGCAACGCCTGATGATTCGCTTATTAGCCTATGCACTAAATAGTTGTGATGGCTTAGAGTTTACCAAAGGCTTAAGTGCCGACGATGAACCTGAGCTTTGGCATGTAAACTACAGTGAAGAGATAGAGCTGTGGATTGAGCTGGGCCTGCCAGATGAAAAGCGTCTTAAAAAAGCCTGCAATAAAGCTAAAAAAGTGGTGCTTTATACCTATGGCGAAAACAACCAAGCTATTTGGTGGCAAAAACATCAACCTAAGTTGTACGATTTTAAAAACTTAAGTATTTTTAGCCTTGATTACGCCGCTACTCAGGCACTTGCAGATTTAGCCGACCGCAATATAAAACTTACCATTACCGTTCAAGATGGTGATGTGTGGGTCAGTTCTGATACGGCTAATATCGAAATAAAACCGCAACGGTTAATGTAAATTGTAGGTAAGGGCGTATGAAAATAAACCACGTTATTGTATTACACGGCCTTTATATGTCGGGCTTTGTTATGCGCCCGCTCTGCTCTCGTCTTGAACAGTCTGGAGTTAAAGTACTTAATCTCACTTACAATACGCTCGACCCAAACTTAAGCACCATATTTAAACAAATAGATGAGTTTATTGGTGATGAGCCCTCTGCATTAGTATGTCACTCTATGGGCGGATTAATTGCCCGCGCCTACTTAGAGGCAGGCACGCCAGCGAGTCACCATGTCACTAAAGTGATTACGCTTGGCACACCCCATCAAGGCAGCCACATAGCGCAAAAGATGAAGCAAAAAGGGTTTGAAACCTTTTTAAAAAACAGCGTCGAGTTTTTACTCACTAAAAATGGTAACTGGCCGTTTAAGGCCAAGCTTTACAGTATTGCTGGCGATTTGCCCATTGGGTTAATGCCGTTAATTGTCAAAGGCAGTCAGTCCGATGGCACCGTTTTACTAGACGAAACCAAGCTTAAAGGCATGGCTGAGCATAAAGTATTTCATTTAAGCCATACCAGTATGATTTACTCTCGCCAAGTGCTTGAGTACATTATTAAGTGCCTTAACGAAGCAGCCTAGTCTTCGCCCGCCTCTGCTATTTTATAACTGATTAAAAATATCACCCCTAAAATAAGTGGCATGGGTGCGGCAATGTAGCCAAACGTGTCGGCATTAGCAAAACTTGCGCCTGCTAAATGCGCCACCAGCCCCAATACAAATGCTATAACGGCTATACCTACCACAATTAACTCTGCTTTATTTTGTTTTACTGTTTTTGCATCCATAATCGCTCTCCAATAAATTTAAGATATTTATTTTTCTTGAGTGAATTATGCGCTACAGCTATAAGCATTTACTGATTTAGATCAATACATCAAATAGCTAATATTCAACCTTGTAGAAAACTTGTTTTAGATCATAATTTATCCATGTTTTGTCTTTATTTTATTGTTAAGGGGTAGAATTTTAATAAATTCAACCCATCTATATTGTATGAGTGATTTATTGCGCTGCACGTTATTAATAGTTAAAACCTATTGCATTGACTGGTTTAAACAATTTTACTAATTAATAGCACTGAGCAATAATGATCATCAGTTCATAAATAAACGGTTCATCAAGGAGCAAGGTATGTCACAGGTAAATGCAATTGGTTTAAACAGCGCAAAAAGCGAAGACATTGTTAAGTCACTCAATACATTATTGAGCAGCTACCAAATTCAATACATGAATGCGCGTGGTTTTCATTGGAATATTAAAGGCCGTAACTTTTTTGAATTACACATTAAATTTGAAGAGATTTACAATCTTCTGCTTGAAAAAGTAGATGAAATTGCTGAACGTATTTTAACGTTAGATGGCGCGCCACTTCATGCGTTTTCTGATTACTTAGAAGTAAGTGAAATTAAAGAAGCTAAAAACATTAGCGATGGTACGGCAGCCGTAGAAAACCTATTAGCTGGCTACAGCACACTAATTAAAATGCAACGTGAAGTACTTACTCAAGCAGGTGATGCAGATGATGAAGGTACAGCGTCATTAATGGGTGATTATATTTCAGAGCAAGAAAAACTAGTATGGATGTTAAAAGCGTACTTAGACTAAGCTAAAAAATAAGCCCTCAAAAGGGGAGGGCTACAAATAGGGAGAATCGTAAATTTCTTTGCGATTCGGATACTATATTAGCGCCCCCTATTGACTAAACAACGCCACTGTTACCAGTGGCGTTGTTTTTGGTTTAAGCGGAGCATAAATAATTTTAAAGCAAACAAGCCCACCCTTTTCGCGCTGGCATTAAAAAGCCCCAGCAACGGCTGGGGCTTTTGTTAATACCAGCTCCTTAATTAAGTGAAGCTGGAAAAACGACAATTGTGCAGTATTAACTGCTTAAAATTTACTTCTAAAACCAATATAGAAGGTTTGTCCGATTGGGTCATACGTACCTGCGTCGGTTTCAGTACCTGTGCTTGAGCCACTAACACCTGAAAGTATACGTGGAGGCTCTTTATCAAATAAATTGTTAGCGCCGGCGTATAGCTCTACCGCGTCACTTATATGATAGCTTGCTTGTACATCATGGTAGGTTACTGAGCCAATACCCACGCCGCCAGCAGGTATACCAAAGCCACTTAAGAATTGATCATCAAAGTCAGCAGCCCCTATGTAGGTCATGCTCCAGTTAAAATCAAAGTCATCAAGCTTATAGCCTAAGTTCCAGTTAGCTTTGTGCTCAGATGCGCCAATTTCACCTGCAAACTCATCTTTATCCGCACCCGGTAACGGAATAGTGTAACCGTCAATCAAGTAAGTGTATGCAAGGCGAGTTCTAAATGCGCCTGGGCCAATATCGGCAGAGTAAGTTAGTGTTAAATCAACACCTTCAGTTCCTAAACCACCACTATTTGATACACCACTGTCAATAAACTCAAGTGAACCTGCACTATTATTACCAGAAGGGCCGCTACGACGAGTTATAAAGCTACAGAAGCTATCGTCACCACCGCCATAACATTGGTCTAAAATAAATTGGCGCGGTGTAGATACAATCGCATCTGTGATTTCTATATCAAAGTAATCAAGGGTAACGTCAAGGCCCGAAATTAGCTCCTCTGGGGTAAATACCACACCCACAGTCACAGAGTCGCCCACTTCTTCTTTTAAGTCTGGGTTACCACGGTTAAAACCACTAATACCCTGTAAATCAGACTGGTTAAGGGTAAACTCACCGTTTGATGCAATATTATTTGCAACACCCGCATCGGCACGACACGCATCACCTACAGCGCCACCGCCACTGTTTGTAACACCTATACATGGATCGTTTAAACCACTTGGGAATGTTTGCGAAGGCGGTGAAAATAACTCATCAATATTAGGCGCACGTGTAGAACGAGCACGGGTAGCACGAAGGCGTAAGCTATCCATCACTTCCCAATCAACACCTACGTTCCAGCTTTCTGTATTACCTACTGTTGAGTAGTCAGATAAACGGACTGCGGCGTTCATTGTTACCGCATCCAGCACAGGAATGTTAGCCTCAACATAGTATTCAGTTACATCAAAAGAACCTTCGGTTGCAGGAATTGCATTACCGGCATTTAAGCCTGCTTGCTGTAGGGCATCAAATTCACTGCGAGAAAACTCTTCGCGGTATTCAAAACCAGCCGCAATACCTACCATACCCGCAGGCAGCTCAAATAAATCACCTGAGACATTACCGCCAATAATTTCTTGCTCTACCGACGTAGAAAGCGTACTTGGCGCACTTACAAAATCAATTGCACCTTGCGATAGTGAATTAAATCCGTAAATGTTTACTGGCGCACAATTAAAGCCACGCGCTGTTGCATCAATACAAATCGCTTCATCGGTAATGCCATCCGCATCTAAATCTTGGCTATCAATTACCGCCTCTAAACCTTGGCGAAAGCTTTGTACATTTACTAAGCCACCTGATACTTGCGACTCTTTCGTTTTACCGTACACATAGTAGGTATCGTAAAACCAGCTGTCGTTAATCTCACCCTGAAAGCCCACAGCTAAGCGGAATGTATCACGCTCTGCACGGGCACCACGGTTACCTACGTCACTTAAACGTTTTGCAAAAAAGATATCTCTAGCACCATCACCGTCGGTGTCTGTTGCTGCATTGTAAATATCATCTGGCACAAAGGCATTTCTGAGCATTTCACCATTTACGTCAAACTCAATTGGCACGCGGCCATTGGCATAAATGTCATCTGAGGCAAACGGAAAAGGCTCTAACTCTGAAATAGTGGTACTAGATGCATACGTCCCTTCAAAAAAGAAGCTGTGTTTATCTGTTAACTCGTAACTACCATTTGAGGCAAATAAGTAGCGCTCTGTTGGTATAGCAATGGTACGTACGCCGCTTCGGTTAAAGCCGTTGGCATCTATACCGTCACCGCCATTGGTGCTAAACGAGTCTTGTAAGTTGTTGTTTGGATCGTAAGTAAAGCGTGTATCGCCTGCATCAAAACGCCCTTGTGGCGGAAATGATGAGAAAAACGGGTTAACGGCTTCAAAAATAGAGCCCGGATTTGCCGCCGGATCGTCTTCAAAATAAATACCTGAAAATTGGTCTACTGCAGAGCGCTCACGATCGCGTGAAAACACAGCTCCTTGGTCTGAGTAGCCTAAGTGGAACATGGCTTGACCTTTGCCATCACCCGTAGTTAAACCCGAGGTAAAAGAAAACTGGCGCGATTCATCATCGCCTTCGCTTGATTCGCCGTATTGGCCTTCAAACTCTACGCCTTCAAAGTCATCTTTTAGTACAAAGTTAACTACACCTGCAACCGCATCAGAGCCATATACTGATGATGCGCCACCGGTCATAATTTCCACGCGCTCAATAAATTGACTAGGAATGGTATTTAAATCAACTGCCGAGCTACCAGGTACACCCGATACATAACGGCGCCCATTCACAAGTACTAAAGTACGGTTTGAACCTAAGTTACGCAAATCAACAGTAGCTACACCCGCGCTTGCAGTTGAAAAGTTAGAGTTAGTACGGCTAATAGCTGGAGAACCAAATGCTGGGTTTTCTAGCAGTAGGTTTTGAATGTTTAAAGAACCCGATGCATCAATTGCCTCGCCACTTACAACCTGTATAGGTGCAGATGACATCGCCTCGGCTGAACGAATACGAGAACCCGTTACTTGCACGCGTTCTATTTTTTCTAGTTCGTCTTCTTCTGCGGCTATACCTTGAAAAGAAAAGCCAGCAAGCACTGTCGCACTAAGTGCTAAAGACAATGAAGATTTTTTAAATGTACGACTATCTAAGTTATTTATTTTTTTCATACTATAATGTCCCTGAAATGTTATTTTTGTAACTGGTTGGTTACAAACATTTCAACATTAAGTGGAATAATTTTAAGACACTATGCGCATTATTTAATAGGCACTTAGTCAGGTACAAACAGCAGGATATATGGGATGAAGGTACTTATCCCAGATTGTTATAAATTAGATTAAATTTTTTTAACATTTTTTATTAAATACACGGTCTTTATAACTACACACTCTAGAGATGGATTTTTTATGATTACTTACTTTCATGCACTAATTAGAGTTAGCACGAGCAAATTTGCAACATTCTTAACTCAGCAGGTGCAAGCTCACCGTCACTTTGATTCGCAAACGCAACTGCCCGAGCAGCGTTTAGATCAAATAGATACCTCTCGTTTTAATGTGCTTTTTTACGAATTATCTAATTTAAATGATCCTACTCAAATAGTGCACCTAACTGAATTGGCTAAAACAATGAAAGTGGTGGTGATTGCTAGGTCGGCTGAATTTGCTAATTTTGCGTTTGAAGTCGGCGCAGTCGATTTTTTAACAGTCGATGCAACCGCTTCAAGGCTTGAAAAATGCTTCGATAAGCTTATTCATTTATGCCCATTAGCCACACAAGCCGAGCGCTTGTTTAAAGCCGCATCTGAAAACGAGCAACCCATTGCTGCACATATTGTTGTTAAAGATGTAGGAAAGGTACGTTTAATAGATATTAACGATATTGTATGGATAAACGGTGCGGGTAATTATGTAGAGCTGCACTTTAATGGTAACAGCGCCCCCGTTTTACACCGTGAAACCATGAAAAACATTGAGCAACAGCTAGAGCCTGAAGGTTTTATACGTATTCACCGCTCCACGCTTGTTAGAAAACATGCCATAAAAGAGCTTATGCCAACAGACAGCGGCGACTATAAAGTGAAGCTTAAAAACAATATCTCGTTAAATTTATCAAGAAGGTACAAAAACTGCCTAGAGAGCATTATAAGCCCCGTAGCATAGGGGCTTGTAATTCTATTTACCAGTGAGTTTTAATGTATTCATCGTCTGGGTGTTGATGTAGGTAACTTTCTGAGTCTTTATAAAAGTTAACTTCAATATCGCTGTTGTTCCAGACCTTCTCGAACATATTTTTAGCAATAATGTTTGCATATAAGTAATCTACGCGTTCGTAGCCACGCTCTTTTACGCTGGCAAAGTACGCCTCTAACGAGTCCATGCTATCTACAGTTATTAACTCAAATTCTTCTAAATTAACCACAACACACTTTACCGCTCCTTTGGGGTGCATACTTAGTTCGTTCACCACGCCATTAGTTAGTAAAGTAATTCCTTCATTATTAAAACTACCCATTAGCTTTAAATACATGGTGGGTGGCTGAGAGCAAATATAAAACTCTCCATGTGCTCCAAACATAAATAACCTTTTATATATCAGTGCTTCATTAAAGCTTAATACATTTTGCGTATTTTGCAGTTAATTTATAAGCGCGATAAAAAAGGCCATTTCGAGGGCTTTTTCTTCAAGGCTTTTAAAACGCCCAGATGCGCCGCCATGCCCAGCATCCATGTCGGTTTTGAATACCAGTATATTGTTATCGGTTTTGAGTTCTCGCATTTTTGCTACCCACTTCATAGGCTCCCAATATTGTACTTGAGAGTCGTGCAGGCCTGTGGTGACTAAAATATGCGGGTAGTCTTGGGCGCTAATATTATCGTACGGTGAGTACGCGGCTATTACATCATAAAAGTGCTCATCGTTTGGGTTGCCCCATTCATCATACTCGTTAGTGGTAAGTGGAATACTTTCATCTAGCATGGTGGTTAACACATCTAAAAATGGCACATGACACCCTACACCTAAGTAAAGCCCTGGCGCTTGGTTTAATACAGCGCCCATTAACAAACCACCTGCACTGCCGCCAGAGGCAAATACTTTGTTTTTATCACCGTAGCCTTGCTCTACAAGAGCCTTTGTAATATCAATAAAGTCGCTAAAGCTATTTTGTTTATGCTCTTTTTTACCTTGCTCGTACCAATGGCGTCCTAGCATTTCGGAGCCTCTTACATGTGCAATCGCATACACAAAACCGCGATCTAGCAAACTCAATGAGGTACTCGAAAAGCTCGGATCTATCGTGTAACCATATGCACCATAGCCATATTGAAACAGTGGGTTAGTGCCATCCTTGGTAAAGGTGTCTTTTCTATAAACTAACGAAACAGGTACTTGCACGCCATCGCGTGCTGTCACGAATAAGCGCTCAGAGGCATAAAGTGCACTATCAAACCCGCCCAGTACTTGCTGCTGTTTTAACAATGTTTTTTTGCCCGTGGCTAAATCAACATCGTACAACGTTCCAGGCGTGGTTAGACTTGAATAATAAATACGTACCGAACGCGCCTGTGGCTCGGGGTTCATCGCCACAGCGGCATAGTAACATGGGTCGCTAAATTCAAGCGCCATGCGCTCTTGAGCTTGGTTAATAACAACAAAGCGAGCTTGACCTTGCTCGCGCTCAGTTAATACTAAAAAGTCGTCAAATATCTCTACGCCTTCAAGCAACACATGCTCACGGTGCGCGGTGTGCTCTTGCCACTGCGTTTTATCTGCAATCGTTTCGCTTGTTGCCGTCATCAGTCTGAAATTTTTAGCTTGCCAGTTGGTTACTATGTAATAAGTATCACCGTGTTTATCTATATCAAACTCATGCCCTTCTTCGCGCGGTAGTAATGCGTAAAATTCTCCCTGCGGGTTATTGGCATCAAGCACCCAGGTATCGTTTGTTTCGGTGGTGGCCAAATCTATAATAATAAGGCTCTCGTCTCGGCTTTTACCCAAGCCCATAAAAAAGCTTTTATCGTGCTCTTCATACACCATGACATCTTGGCTTTGCGCTGTGCCTAGTTCATGCCTAAACACCTGAAAACCCAGTAACGTTTGTAAGTCTTTTTTAACGTAAAATACGGTTTTATTGTCGTTAGCCCAAACAATTTGCCCTTCAGTGTTTTCTAAAACATCGCTGAGCATTTCACCTGTTTGCAGGTTTTTAAAATGTACGCTGTAAATTCTGCGCCCTTCGGTGTCTTCGCTGTATGCCATTAATTGCTCGCATGGGCTTAGCGCGACTTCACCTAGTTCGTAAAATTCATGGTTTTGAGCTAAAGCATTCACATCAAGAAGTAACTGCTTGTTATCGGTGTTAATACTTATGCTTCTAAAATGGCGCGAATACTCATCGTCACCACGTACCTCTGAGTGATACCAGTACTTGCCATCTTTAACCGGCACTGTGTTGTCATCTTTTACGATGCGCCCTTTTAGTTCTTCAAAAACACTGCTTTGAAGTGGTTTTATTGCGGCTAGTTGCTCATCGCAGTATGTATTTTCGGCCGCTAAATGGGCGAGTATTTCTGGGTTTTCGCGCTCATCATCGCGCATCCAGTAGTAGTTATCGGTGCGCGTTTTATTGTGCATAGTTAATTGATAAGGTTGCTTTTTAGCAACAGGAAAACGAGCTAATGATTGAGAAGAAAATTCACTTAAAGACACAACAAAACCGTATAAAAAATAACAATGCAGGCAGTTTATCATAAAAATAAAAAAGCCCACTCATAGAGAGTGGGCTTGAGGTATAAGTCCAAATTTTAAAATTACTGCAATTTTATTCTTGTCATTACACCCATGGGAAGATGGTTTTTATTTTAAAAGCGTTAAGAGACCTTAGTCCAGGCCATTGCCCAGCTTTTTCCGATACCAGGTTCAAAGCTTGGGTCTTTATCATTATTGGTTCTGCAAAATTGGCTAAATGGCCATGCCTTACATTGGTATATATAACCTGTTTTAGGCTGCAGTACGCGAGTCCCCGCGTTGTATTGTTCGCCCCCATTAGGGTATACAAAATCATATGCTTGGTTGGTGCACTTAGCGGGGGTATCGCACTTTGCAATGCAATGAAAATCAACCTTTGCCTTATTAATACCGCTACTTTCTAGGGCAAATATTTCGTTATCTCGATAGCCAACAACCAACCCTTGCTTGGTCATTCTACCTGCACTTACCAGGGGCACATGCACGTTTATATACTCAGCAACTAAGCGTGGCCAAGCATGAGGCTCACCTTGTTCTAAAGAGGTAATTTTATAATCAAACGATAAATCAACAAGCACTCCTTGCATGTCTGAAAAGGTTACACTAACCACATCCCCAATGAACAATTGAGTATGATGGTTTAAACAACCTATAGTTGACCATTTTCCACAGGCCAACGACGTATGCATAAACACAGTAACACCTTAAGAGTCACAAAATTTTATCCATATCATATGGATACACAAAAACGACACTGAGGGCAAGCAATACCGTATAAAAATTATGCAGCAGCCCCGCTATCGTAGTTTACACCTTAGACCGGAAACTTTGCGTCTTAGCCTTTCGACTAATTTGCCAACAGAAAAAAGTGATTATAAAACGTGCGCAAAGCTTATTCAAACAAAAGAATGTAACCGAGATTTTTATATAACCCTAAATAACTAAAAAGCCAACTTGTTAAAGTTGGCTTTTAATAGTTTAAGAGGTTTGGTTTATAGGGACTTTTCGCCTAAATACTTTTCGAAAAGCCATTTTAAACACGCCGCCAATATCGCCTAAAATAATGTACAAGCACGGCACCAATATAAGGGTGATTAGTGTTGCAAACATTACCGCAAAGCCTAGCGCTACTGCCATAGGGATTACAAACTTAGCTTGTAAGCTGGTTTCAAACATTATGGGCAGAACCCCTGCAAAGGTTGTAATAGAGGTTAATAATATTGCTCTAAAGCGTGCACAACCGGCTTCTATTACCGCGTTTTTAACGGTTACACCCTCTCGGCGTACTTGGTTTACGTAGTCGGTCATTACCAGCGAGTCGTTTATTACTACGCCGGCCGCGGCTATTAAACCAAAGCCCGACATTAAGCTAATGTCTAAATCAAACCAAAAGTGTCCCCAAATAGCCCCCGTTAAACTAAACGGAATAACCGACATAACAATAAGCGGCTGGGCATAACTTTTAAGTGGTACAGCAAGCAATATATAAACTAAAATCATGCCGCCTACAAAAAACAGCAGCTGCTCATTAGCTTGCGCTTGTTGCTCTTCTATTGCGCCACCTAGCTCTGATTTTACACTTGGGTATTCTTCTTTAAGTTGCGGCAGTAAGTTTTCTTTTACTTGCGAAACCACTTCGCCTGGCTCTATAACTTCTTCATCAATACTGCCGTACACATAAACAGTACGATAACCGCCCTCACGGCGAATATAGCTAATACCCGGCGTTTCGGTTAATTCGACCACATCGCCTAAAAGTACTTCACGCCCTTGCGGTGTAGTAACTACAGTGTGTTTTAGCGATGAAAACGCTTCGCGAGTCAGTTTAGGGTAACGTACCATTACTCTTACTTCTTCGCCGTTACGTATTACACGCTGCGCTTCGCCACCATAAAAACTAGCGCCTACTTGGTTTGCAATGTTAGCAAGGTCGAGCCCTAAATCGTAAGCTACAGGTTTTAAGCTCATTTGCACTTCTTTGCTAGCAGGGTCAATGGTTGAGCTTATATCAAACAAGCCTTTTTGTTGCTGCAATAGCTGAATAAAACGACGGCCTGCCGCATTAAGCGTTTCTATATCAGAGCCAAACAGTAAATAACCAAATTCGCCTTCGCCGGTGCCGCCACCGCCGCCAACATCATCTTCAATAGTGAGTGATTTAATACCGGCAATGGTTGGCATAGCTTCTCGCCAGCGGCGCGAAAGCTCAAACGCGTTATAAGGGCGTAAGTCTTCATCAACCAACGGCGCAAGTAACTGAGACTCCGTTCTGCCTTGGTTAAATACCAGTACATCACGAATTATTTTTTGGCCAAATTCACGCTCTGTTTCTTCATCAACTCTTAACACCATGGCTTCTACTTCACGAATAGCTGCAATAGTTTGTAAATCAGACACATTGTCATTCATTTCTATTTGAATTTGCGGAAAATCATGCGGCACTTTAGGAGTGGGTACAGTGCGTACTTTATTTGATGTGATCAGCGCAATGCTTATAAAAAACATAGCAATAAAGCCAAACAATACTGTCCAACGCCAATCTACACAACGCGATATAAAACGCTTATAAGGGCCATTTACAAAACCAAAAAAGCGGGTATTAAACCTATCGCGCCAGCCCCCTTTTTTAATAGGTGAAAAGTGCGTGTGGGCAATGTGCGCCGGTAAAATAAGTTTTGATTCAACTAAGCTAAATACTAAACACAGCATAACTACTACAGCAATACCGTAAAAGAAGGCGCTTTCTGGCCCGCTCGAAAGTGTAAACGGGGCAAACACCGCAATGGTTGTTAGTACGCCAAATGTAGCAGGGGTTGCTACACGGTTAGCACCACGGACGACGTTTTCAACTCCACCTCCGCTTTTTTCAACCTCAGTATAGGCGGCCTCTCCTATTACTATGGCGTCATCTACCACAATCCCGAGCACCATAATAAAAGCAAACAACGAAATAATATTAATGCTTATACCAAATAAAGGCATTAGCATCATGGCGCCTAAAAAGCACACTGGTAAGCCAATCATTACCCAAAGCGCTAATTTAAAGCGCAAGAATAACGAAAGCATAATAGCGACTAATATTGCCCCTTGAAACAAGTTAGCTTTCATCATATCAAGGCGCGCATTTAGGTAGTATGTCATGTCCATTAATGGCTCTAACCTAACGCCCGGTGGCAGCTGGGTATTTTTTTGCTCAATAAATGCTTTAACCGAATCGGCAACGGGGATCATGTTTTGATCTTGCGTTGCCTTTACCGACATATACACTGCGTTTTCGCCATTAAATTTAAAGTAGCGCTCGCCTTCGGTAAATTGGTCTTTAATAACAGCAATGTCTTGAAGCAATACCTTAGCGCCGTAGTCGCCTATTTTTACCGGAATTTGCCTAAACTCATCGCCGGAGTAATACTGGTTTTCAACCCGAACAGAAATAATCCCTGCATCTGTTGTTAGTTGCCCCGCCGAAAAATTAGCAGAGTAATTACGCACAGCGGTCATTACATCGCTTAGGGTTAAGTTGTATTGGCGCAAAGTGTCTGGTTCGATTTCAATGGCTATTTCATCAAGCGGCACATCGTTTTCTACCAACGACACGTTTGATAGCTGTAATAGCTCATCTTCAATTTGATTGGCAATTGGTTTGAGTTCTGTCAGCGGCAAATCGGCAACTAAGGTCATCCCTATAACATCTTGCCTAAACTCAATCTGACTTATGGTGACCGGTTCCATGCCCGCAGGAAAGGTTGCAATACCATCAACGCGCAGCTTTACCTTATCAAGTACATCGGTAAGCTCTGCATCGGTGTTAATTTCAAGGCTTGCTCTACCGCCATTTCTAAAGGCGCGGTACACGCCCTTTTTAATTTCGGTCACATCCTTTAGTGATTCTTCAATTTTTATAAGAATGCTTTCTTCAATTTCTTGTGGTGAGGCACCGGGGTAATTTGCCTCAACATTAATGTAGTTAATTTCTACATTAGGAAACATTTGGCGCTGAATGGTTAAGTAACTAATAATCCCCATGATGATGATAAAAACCATCATTAGGTTGGCTGCAACAGAGTTTTTAGCAAAATAAGCTATTAACCCGGTTTGTTTTTTTTCAATTGATTCGCTCATTAATTTACACCTTACAACTGTTGCGCATCAGCGCTACTTTCGGTGTTTGTATTAGCGTTACTTGGCTCGCCCATGCCAGCCACTTTAACCTGCATGCCTTTTTGTGGGTACTCAGGTAACGTGGTAACCAACTTATCATCGGCGTTAAGTCCGCTGCTAATATAAAAGTACTCGCCTTCTTCTCTCACTACGGTTACTTTGCGCGGTTCAAGCTCTTGGTTTTCGTTAACTATCCACACCGTTTGGTTATTAACTAATGATTGCGGCAAGCGGTAAATATTATTAAGCATGGCGCCTGCAAAATTAACCTGCACGTAGCTGCCAAATTTAATAGCCGGTTGCTGTGTTTTTAAGCCGTATGGGTCTTCAATACGTACCACTAAGCTGCTCATACGCGTCGCGTTATCTACAATACCTAGGTCGCGGTCAATCACGCCTTCACGTGTAAAACTGTTTAAACCTTTTTGAATAATAGTGGCCTTAATGCCCTTAATTCGCTCCGGTAAAAATACGCTATCAAAACCAGCAATAGGAATAATAACCTCTGCTGTTTCTATATTATTTAAATCGGCCACTTGTGCGCCCATAGCCACAAACTGGCCCACCCCCACATTGCGGCTTATAACAAGCGCA
Organism: Pseudoalteromonas sp. Angola-4; assembly: GCF_028599265.1. Classification (NCBI taxonomy): domain Bacteria; kingdom Pseudomonadati; phylum Pseudomonadota; class Gammaproteobacteria; order Alteromonadales; family Pseudoalteromonadaceae; genus Pseudoalteromonas; species Pseudoalteromonas sp. Angola-4. Next base: position 64,021 of record NZ_JAQREK010000014.1, read on the forward strand.
TCGTAAGGTGCTTTTATATCGCAGTTTTCTAAATCGCGTTGCGCTCTTTTTAATGCGGCTTGCGCAGATTTAACCGCTGCTTGGGCGCTTAGCACCTGCGGTTTACGTAAAAACAAGTCAGTACGTGCCTTACTCGGAAAACGCTTTGCTTCGTCTTCGGCTACTTTTGCCTGCGCTTGCTCTTCAATTAAGGCCGCTTTTGCACGCGCTAAATCGGCTTCGGCTACCAATACGGCTGCTTCGTAGTTGTCTTTTTCAATGCTAATAAGTGTATCGCCACGAGAAACCACGCCACCTGCTACAAAGTTAGGGTGCCAGCTAATTACTTCGCCCGACACCTGCGCCGCCAACTGCGTATTTTCTAATGGTTTTATTTCGCCATAGCTGTTTATTATTACTTGATGATTATTAGCTTCTACAGGCTCAACTTGCACGGTGGGGCGTGTATCTACTGCTGTGTTACTTTGATCTTCTTGTGCAATAGCGTTTATTCCCATAAAGCCCACTACACCAATGGCTAATGCTACAAATGGGAACACCCATCTCAGTGAATTTGATTGCATATCCTAATTACCTCATATTTCTACTAACACTATAATAACAGAGCGCAATAAAACATTAACCTGACATTTGTAAGCAACTGTTACAAATCAAATTGGGAACTAAATATAGCTGTGTACCCGTTAACAAACATCTGCTATTCATCGCATTTATTATATTTTGTTACAAACTTTTACTATTTAAAATCAACAAATTACAGGTTTAGGCTATTATTTCATCGAGAAGATGTGCGAACAAATTTTAATTTACGTACAGTCACATTAAATAAATAACAGCGAAAAAGATTATTACAATGAAATTAACAACCCTTGCGCTAACACTTAGTGTAGCGCTTAGCGGCCACGCACTGGCTAGCGATAAAAAAGAAGACAAAAAACCACAAACCCTAAGCGAAATGGTCGAAGGACAAACCGAATTTTCAGGTATTTTTAATTTATACCAAGACCCAAAAACCGGTGAGCACTTAATGGTGATCACCGAATCGCAGCTTAATACCCCTTTTGTATACTTTGCCCATACAGTCGACGGTGTCACTGATGCTGGGCATTATCGCGGTGCCTATAGAGAAACCAAGCTTATTGAGTTTAGAAAATACTTTGACCGCATAGATATAGTTAGCAAAACCCCTCGCTATAAATTTGATCAAAACAGTGCCATTGCCAAAGCAAGCAATGCCAATATTAGCGAAGCCGTTTTAGCCAGCATTAAAATAGAAAAAGAAGAACAAGGAAAAATAGCCTTTAAGGTCAATAAGTTATTTTTAAGTGAGGCGCTACACAAGGTATCGCCAACGCCAAACCCAGCCGATAAAAAAGCTAAAAAACGCTTTAAAGTGGGTAAATTAAACAGCAAAAAGTCGCGTATTGTTAAGCAGCGTCCTTACCCAAACAACTTAGATGTGGTTGTAGATTACGTATTTAGTAATGCCAGCCCCACCGTGCGTGGTACAAGCGCAGTAAGCGACCCGCGCAATGTCTCTGTTAAGGTGCAGCACTCTTTTGTTGCATTACCAACAAACGACTATAAACCACGTAAAGATGACGCGCGCATAGGCTATTTCACCAATCAATTTGATCTAATGACCTCGACCGATTGGGCGCCATATGAAGATGTTATTAAACGCTGGGACCTACAAAAGAAAAACCCTAGTGCTGAGCTTTCTGAGCCAGTAAAGCCAATTACCTGGTGGATAGAAAATACCACCCCAGTAGAGTGGCGCGACACAATACGCGATGCCGTACTTACCTGGAATAGCGCTTTTGAAAAAGCCGGTTTTAAAAACGCACTAGAAGTTAAAGTACAACCCGATGACGCAACCTGGGATGCTGGTGATATTAACTACAACGTATTACGTTGGACTTCATCACCTAAACCGCCATTTGGTGGCTACGGGCCAGCTCTTGCCAACCCGCTAACCGGTGAAATACTTGGCTCAGACATTATGCTTGAGTTTGTGTTTATGAAAAACCGCTGGATTTACGACACGCTTTACACACAAGGCACAATGAGCCACGGCGAAAACCTGCACACAAGTGGCGATTTAAATTGCTCACTAGGCCATGAAATTCAACAAAACCTATTACTTGCTAAAGGCTTAGCAACAGGTGCCTCGATTGATGACAATGAAATGATTCGCCAAGGTTTAACTCAGTTAATTCTTCATGAAGTAGGCCATACACTAGGCTTAAACCACAATATGAAATCGTCTATTTTGTGGGATGAAAAAGAGGTTCATGATAAAACCAAAACCCAAGGCATAGTTACAGGCTCAGTGATGGATTATGCGCCGGCCAACATAGCCCCCATTGGTGTACAGCAAGGCGATATTTTTCAAACCAAACCAGGCCCTTATGACGATTGGGCTATAAACTATGGCTACAGCACAGCCCTTGAAGATGAAACCGCAGAGCGCGCACGCCTAAATACTATATTAGCGCGCTCTAGCGAGCATGCGCTTGCCTTTGGTAACGATGCCGACGACATGCGCGCACCGGGTCGCCATATAGACCCACGGGTAATGATAGGCGACCTTTCATCAAACCCTGCAGCCTATGGCGCCGACCGTATGGCGCTAATTAATACGTTATTTACTGAGCTAAAAGATAAAGCCACAGTAAAAGGTGAGTCTTACCAACAACTGGTTACCTCAGCTAATAGTTTATTTGGCCAATACCGCTCGCAAGCGGGCATTGTTTCTCGCCAAATAGGTGGCGTATATGTTGAACGTGCCGTTGTGGGCGACCAGCATGCTGATAAACCCTTTACCCCCGTACCGCTTGAGCGCCAAACACAAGCAATGAACATACTTGCTAAATATGTATTTGCGCCAGATGTACTCACTAGCATGCAACCACTGTATAACTATTTACAGCAACAGCGTCGCGGCTTTAGCCATTATGGTAAAAATGAAGACCCTAAAGCGCACAAAATGATTTTAGGCATGCAAAAAACAGTACTTGCGCAATTGCTGCACCCTGCTGTTATGCTGCGTATTTCAGACACCGCGTTGTACGGGAACGAATATAGCCTAACGCAATTTATGGACGACCTAACTGCCAGTATTTTTGTTGATAGCAAAGAGAGCACGTCTATTAGCCGCAATCTACAAATTGAGTATGTAAATCAGCTTATTGCTATTGCAGGCCTAGGCAAAGCCAGTAAACACGACAATTTGGCAAAAACTGCCGCGCTCTATCAGCTAACGCAAATAGCTGATACAAGCGTAGGATGGGGAGCCGATACAACAACTAAAGCGCATAAAAAGTATATTGATCACTTAATTGCTAAAGCGTTAGAAGCTTAATTAACTAAATCAAACAGGCCACGTAATACGTGGCCTGTTAATTTATAAATAAATTGTGCCTTTTAAATACCGCACAGCGTTACCGGTTAAGGTCACTGTATTTTCGCCTACTTCGCATTGTATAAAACCACCACGGCTTGAAGCCTGATACGCGTTTAATTTATTTTTACCTAATTGCTGTGCCCAGTAAGGGGCAAGGCCGGTGTGAATAGAGCCCGTAACAAAATCTTCTTCGCCGCCACTTGCTGGCCAAAAATAACGAGACACAATATCGTACTCAGCAGAACTCGCTGTCGCGACCACATCTAGTGGATATAAGGTTTTTAACAAATCAGACTCAGTGGTTAAATCATGAATTTGTTGAGCATTTTCGTATATAGCAAAATATGCTTGGCGGTTTTTAAGCAACTTAATAGGTTGTATAGACAACCCTTTCAATAGCGCATCGGGTACCGCTTGTACTTCATCTGGCGCTTGTTTAGGAAAGGTCATAGCAAAACTGCCATCGCTATTTTTATTAACAATAAGCTCCCCTACAGCCGCGGCGTTAAAGCGCACTTGGCTAAGGTTGTGCTGCTCGCACAAAACATACGCAGCAGCGAGCGTAGCGTGGCCGCAAAAATCTATTTCCATTAATGGCGAAAACCATCGTATTGCAAAACTGCCATCTGCCAAAGGGCACGTAAACGCAGTTTCAGAAACATTATTTTCAGCGCCAATATTAAGCATTAACTCATCACTAAGCCACGACTCAAGCGGGATCACAGCCGCGTAATTGCCTTTAAATAACTCGCTGGTAAACGCATCAATTTGATGGATGGTGAGTTGCATAGGTTCCCCCCTAAATTAATTAGAGTTTAAACCTGCCACATAGCCATTAAATAATCACTATTAATTTTATAGTTAAGCCATTGCGGGGCGCATTTTATAATATTGCATACATGCAAATTGCACGGCATTTGTAAGTAGTAGCATAACAAACATTAAAATATGCGAGGTGCTGGGCATAGCACTGCTTAGCTCTACAAATAAGCCACAGGTACCTGCTACAAACTGTAAGCTAAAGTAGCGGGCGCTTAAATTGCTAATATTGCCACTGCGTAAGGTTTTATACGTTTGCGGCATAACCCGCACTGAGCTCATTACCAGCCCTACGTATGTAAGGGCGTTGAGCACCGATGATGTTTCTAGGCTTTTATTTAACAGCAATAAAAAAGGTAATAACGAAAAGCCAAGCATAGCCACAAGCTGTATACGTTCAGCTTTTGCGGCGTTATAGCGTGCAAAGTAATATAAAATTAAACCACTTAGCGCTCCAGTTACAAAAAATGGTAAAGCAATAAAGTAGCGTTCAAAATAAATATTGTAGGTAATAAAGTAGAGGCTTTGCGCTAAACCAAAGGTCATCATTAATAGTGATAACCCCGACACACTGCGATTCTTTCTAATTTTGCTCAATAGCGGTAAAAAGCTAAAAACTAAAATAAAAGCCGACAAAATAGGTAGATAGTGCGCCAAAACAACCTCGCTCGTTACTTAAATGTTAATATAAAACCTGCCTGAAACAATAAATAAACATATGTTTTTAAAAGGGTTTTAAAGTGAGCGCGCATTGTAATGATGAATACATTTTACTCAACAAATTAGCGTAAACCTATATTAGGCACTGGCAAGATAGCTGTACAAAAAGCGTTACTTTAAGTGAACACCAGAGCCTCTTTGCATTTAAAAGTTACCAACCTTACACCACAGCTTAAACACATTTTACTCTAGAGATCGGCTCGCTCTAAAACAATTATTGTGCATTCATCGCACAACTATGAAATAGAACTGATAATTGTTATCATACGCAGGTCCGTGGCAATTACACAAAAAATAAACTATGAGAAAAACACTTTTTAAAATTCACAGCTGGGTAGCCCTTATAGCGCTTATTCCGCTGCTTGTTATCAGTATAACTGGTAGCGTTTTGGTATTTAAAAGCGAGATTGACGGCTTACTAATGCCAGACAATCACTTTGTTGTACAACAACAAGCCAACCGCTTACCTATTGATACACTTATAACAAAAACTCAAAAAACCTACCCTGAGTATGTCGTAGGTAGCTGGGAAATATTTAACGATAATACTGCTGATCGGGTTTATTTAATTAAACGCGGTACAGAGGACTGGTATAAATTTCATTTAGATCAATACACGGGCAATATTTTATCGGAGCCAGTAGGTACTAGCCATTACTTTACCGACTGGTTTTTAGACTTACATTACACCTTTTTACTTAACGATTTAAAAAGCTTACCAGGGCAAACTGGCACTGTTTTAGGGTTCTTTTTTGCGGTGTTTTTTTTAGTACTGGGTATTACGGGTCTTATTATTTATCGTAAGTTTTGGCAGCGTTTATTTAGCGTACGCTGGCGTGCAACTCTGCAAATAGTGCTTAGCGACATTCATAAAATGACCGGCGTAATTGGCTCGCCAATTATTATAATTTTAGCCATCACCGGCGGCTACTTTAACGGCGCGGTGTGGTATCACGAAGTAATTGAACACGCAGAAGAAGAGCACTTTGTATTAACTAAAGATTTATACAATGAAGAGATTTCTTTTCAGCACGTACTTGATGACAGCCAAAAGCAAATACCCACCTTTAATGGTACGTTTTTAGTAATGCCGCTTGAGCCAGACGAAAACATAACGTTATTTGGTGAGGTTGATACCAGCAACCCGCTTGCCAGTGAATATGCCAATACCGTGACTTACAATAAGCTAACGGGCGAGCATATGGCTAACTGGGACATTCGCGAAGTGGGTGTAGGTTGGCAAGTAATTGATAGCTTTAGAAAACTACACTTTGGTTATTTTGCAGGGCTCATTAGTAAAATAATTTGGTGTGTTATTGGTTTAAGCCCAGTTTGGCTTGGCGGTACTGGCTTTTATTTATGGTTTACTCGCCGTAAGCGTAAAAAACAGTCTCAAAAAAACCGCTTAAGTAAACACCGCACTGTAAGTGCTTGATTAAAAAATCACCTCACTGTAATGTTAAAAATCACAGTGAGGTGATATATGAAATATTTAGTTTTTACACTTAGTTTATTGCTAACTGCTTGCAGTAGCACCCCGCCCGAAGCGCCAATTAAAAAAGTACAACTTACCCATATAATAAATCACTCGCTTTTCGAGCAGGTTAAAACACCTAGCGAGCACAGTATTTTTGAGCTGTCGGAGCCTGAAAAAAGCGCGTTTTTAACCTACGCACACTCGCGTTTAAACAATGTACGCGCTGATGAAATTATTTTTAATTACCTGCAAAACCAGCTCACCAACTTTAAGTATGACGGCGCCACCCTCACAGCCCAACAAGCGATTGAACGCTCAGAAGGTAACTGCATTAGTTTAGCCATACTTACGCAAAGCTATGCGCAGCTTTTAAACCTCGAAACCAGCTTTCAAGAAATGACGAGCGAACCTGTGTATGCCAAAGAAGGCAATGTAATTTATGTTGCTAACCACTTTAGAACGAAAATTTACGCCCCAAAAAAAGAAACAGATGAAGATATTATTGTAATAATTCGCGCAGGCACGTTAATTGATTACTTCCCCACTCGTGGCAGCTTTTATTCAGGCAGCGCTACGTATAACGATTTACTCTCTAACTTTTATAGCAACTTAGCGGCCACGGCACTAGCCGAAAACAACCTTAATAAGGCTTACTCTTTAATTATGCAAGCCAACCGCTTTACGCCAAACGATGCAGAGCTGTTTAATATAGCTGGCGTGCTGCACCGCCGTGCAGGCGATTTAAAAAGCGCTCACATGATTTACCAAACCGCGCTTGATAGAAACGATATAAGTATAAATTTAATTAATAACTATCGAATATTAGCAAAAGAGCTGGGAGATAAAACACTAGAAAAACGCCTAACAAGCCAGCTTGTTGATAAAGAAATAGATCCCTACGAGCTACTCGTTATTGCTAAAAATAACTTACATCAAGGCAAGGTCACTCAAGCTAAAAAACAACTTGAACTTGCCATTGCAAAAGCCCCTTATATATCAGAGCTCTATTTAGAGCTGGCTAAAATTCGCTACCAACAAGGTAACACAGCGCAAACACAAAGCTTGCTTGAAAAAGCCATCCAGTATGAGCGCAATAAAGAAAGGCTAAACGTATATCAAGCTAAGCTTACGTCGCTAAACAAGCACAATTAACCATAGGTATTTTAAATTAGTTTAAACGCGGCTTTTGCTAATGCACTTATTACACAAGTGCATTAGCGTGTTATCGTAATTTACTTAAAGCGAGTAGTAAAAGCTAAACCAGCCACGCATTTCATCCTCAAAGCTATCGCCCTCTACGCGCGATAATCCCATATTAAAGGTTAAATCGTTCACACCGGCTGGGCCTAATCCAAAGCTAAAATTGCCTTGATACTTTAAACCATAACTTTGTGCGTATACCGCATCATCTACCTGATGCTGTTTGTAATAAAGCCACGGCATGCCTTCTTTAAAGCTAAAACCACCGCCATAACCCATGTAGCGCTCAGCAGTTGTGCTATAAAATGGCAGCTCTGATGAAAGCACAAACTCACTATTTTGATGCTCGCTAATTAGGTTTGAGCTAAATCCGCCTAGCGCTAAGCTGCTATCATCGCGCTGCTTTTGAGTAAAATTAATATAAAGCGGCACATCAAACGCTTTACCAAATACTTTGGCCGCTAAATCATAGCCATCCCAATTATTGTTTTTACTGCTGCCATCGTAATACTGGGCATTAACACTTTGCCCTATAGCAAATGCTTGGCGGTCGTACTGCCAGCTTTGTGTAATGCCTATACGTGCCCATTTATTATAGTCTTGCTTATAATCGGTATAGTTATAAGCCAGCTCTGGCGTTATGCTAAACGCCGCGTATTTAATCGGGTAACTTAAGGCTGCAAAACCACCTCGCGCAGATACATCTGCATTTTCGCTCGTTTGGTATTGTTTTGCGGTATTTAAATCATAATCAAATACACTCAATTTAAGCTTAACTGGCAGTGCGTTATATTTTGCTTGGGCGTACCCACCGTGCAAAGCATCATCATTTAAATCAACACTATAGCCCGCTTGAAGATCTAACTGTTTAAGTAAGTCGCTACTTTTAATATTTATATTTAAAGCACTTGTAGCGGCCGAGTAATACTGTGCGCCTAGCGCTAAACTCGCATGCTGATCAAGCACATCGTAGCTGCTTTGTTTACCTACATTTTCGCTATATATTTTTGCTTTAGGCAAAGTGTATTGATCAACCAAAAGCAGTGGCGCGCTATTATCAAGTGCTAAATCAGTGACTATTTCACCCTCTAGCGTACTCGGTAATTGCTTTACATTAGGCCCATCAGCAGTAATAGATAAATAAAGTAATGCCCCTTCGTTTGTTTCTAGCGGGTGGGCAACGGCTTCTTGGCCCTGAGTAAGTTTAGTTAATGTGCTACTTGTAATATGGTAGCTATAAATATCAGTTGAGCCTTTTAAGCCGGCTACAAAGTAAATTTTTTCTCCGTTTTTACTAAAGCTGGGTTGGCTTAGGTATTGATACCCGTTTGGCATAGGCACGGCTTGGCGAGTATTATTGGCAATATCTTGTATATACAACTGCCAATTCTCATTTAAATTGGCTGATACATAAGCTAATTGGGTTTCATCAGGGCTAAAAGTTGGGTAGTCGTAAGCTGTTTTTAAGCTTTTAGTAAATAAAGGGGTAATGGTTTGCGTTGCTAAGTCTACTTTTACTAATTCTGAGTAGCCACCACGTACTTGCTCGGCGTAAAGGGTTTCTCCATTATTTGTAACACTAAAGCGGCGTAAGCCAGCAAGTTTAGTTAATTGCTCAACTTTTCCGGTTTCGGTGTTATAACTAAAAATATCAGACACTTTGTTATAAATACCCGTCTCTTCACGTGTATAAGCATTAAAGTAAAGTGTACTGTTATTTACCCATTGTGGATTAGCAATTCCCGCTCTGTTTATTTGATTTAATACGTGCTTTTTCTCACGTTTAAATACACTCGGGGCGTTATCGGGTATATCCAATGCATCGTTTTCTAATAGCGCTTTTTGTGCTTTTGTAAATTCATCTTCAGCTTTAGTATTATCCTGCGTGCTATAAATAATAAGCTTGGTTTTTTTATCTTTATCGCGCTCAACAATCGCAAGTTTACTGCCATCTTTTGAAAGCGCAGGGTTGCTTGCATATAAGTTAAGCTTTAACCACAGCTCGCTGTTAAGCGCAGGCTCTGACTGCTCTTTTGCCATAGCTTTATAAATATATTGTGCAATAAAGCGGCCATATAACTTAGCCGCACTTTGGCCAAATATCCCAGTAAAGGCCTCGTTAAAATCACGCTTTTTAACTGCCTGCATACGTGTCCAAACAGCATCGAGCATTTGCGCTGAATAAGTTTGCTCTAGCCAATTTAAAAACCGGCTGCCCATTAAATACGCCATAGAGCCAGCCATAAAACCGCCCTCTGTATCGCTTAGCTGGCTATAGCTAGGCAATGCCCCCTGCTGGGCAAACTCAATTAGCATTGACTCAGTGTAGTTATCAAATAGTCGCCCTCGGCCCGTCATTTTTGACTCAAGTAAGGTTGCATAACCTTCGGCTACCCAGCGCGGCATATCACTGTAAGTTAAGTCGTAAATATCCCACACACCCCGTATTTTTTGCTGCCACGTGTTGCGTGTTGGCTGCGCTAAATGCACTAAGTGAATATATTCGTGCAATATCAGTAATTGCTGCCAGCCACTAATGTTAGAAACCACCGTATCTGATTGCGGGGGCGTAGTAAAAAGGGCCATTAAAGGATTATTAGAAGTAGGTAAAGCAAAGCCGTTGGGCGCATTTAGGGGATCAAACACCACCACATCAACTACTTTATCGAGCGCTCGGTTTTGCTGCTCAAGCACTTTACTGCGTACTATTTCAAGTTCGACCGCTGTCGATTTAGCATAATCGGCGTTTTCGGTGCTGTAATGCACATTAAAGTGCTCGGTATGAATAGTTTGCCAATCAGCAGCTAAGGTAGGTGTGGCTAATAACAAAGAAGCAGCGATGAGTGATTTTTTCATAATAATCCTTTAAATGATTGATACCACTTAGAGTATTATTAAACCAACTAATGTTGCAGTAAAAAAATGTAACAAAGCTTATGAAAGTGTATAATTTATAAGCTTTTAAATTAAGCAATGGCTTGTTTTACATGAAAAATCAATAACGCCGTTAACGCTTTATTTGGCAACCTAAAAAGGCTAAATATGTAAGTCGATTGGTATAATTACATCCAGTTACGCTGCGTTGACTCCGCCTGATAAAGAGTAAAATCAATTATATAATCAGCATCTTGCTGCTTTATATAGGGCATAAAGGCAAACCCTGATGCAAGTTGTATATACAGGCTTTTAAGCCCTGCGCGGCGCATAAAGTAGGTACTAATACTGCGTGCACTTTGCGCTTTATACAGTTCAAACACACGGTAATGCACACCTATCATACCTTTACGTACCACCATGTAAAAACGGCCGTTGTCTTCATGCAAATAATAGCCATAACGCTGATAAGCAAGCGTTACTAATCCCGCTAAAACAAGTAATACTCCCAAGCTAAGCCAGGCATTAAAGTCACCTAAGTAACAGCCTAACAGTACAATAGCGCTTGGAATTAAGGCATAAAAGCTCAAGTTTTTATAAAGTAAGGCCGGTTCTGCGCCGTTAAACTGCAATTTTTTGCTATTAAACCACGGGTAAATCCATTGGCAAACGCTATCTACTTGCTCGCTATTTAAAACGGGTAACACTAAGGTTTGTTTATTTTTTTTAGCAGCCACACCCGCCGCTATACCGCCGCTACTTGCTTGTAAGCACTCAACGGTAAAACGCTTTAGTAACCGCCCCATTAGGTTTTGTTTTATAACTATAGATTGCACTTTATCCATGCTCATAGACAACTGATGGCGCTCTAATAAGCCGGCAATACGTTTAAATTTTTGGCCTTTAAAGTAAAGCTCAAAGTTATAAAAACGAATAAGCGACATACCTACCGACAACATCACAGCCGTTAAAACAAGCAAAGCAATAAGCGTTATCATGGCAAAGGTTGCAGCACTTGCCAGTAAACCAAGCTCTTGCTGATAAAACCCCTCTACCTTAGCAATAATTTGCTGCTCTAAAAAATCTACCAACACATTTATAAAAGGCGCAATAGCGGCCATTGCTAATATAGCCATATTAGACATTAAGCCAAATTTAGCGATTTCTTTATTACTGATACGTAAGCTATTTTCTGCTTCAAAATGCTCGCTTGAGGGTGTTTGCTCGTCGGGTTGCTGCTGCGCTTTAAAGGCAAAAATTTGTTTACGCATTTGCTGTGCATAGGCTTTGGTAACACCTGGCAATACCGCCTCTTGGGTTACGCTGCCTGCGGCATCAAAAATACAATTAACCAAATTAACGGGCGTAAAATAAAAAGGCTCAGCAATATTAACGTTTTGCACGCGCGAAAATTTTAACGTTAGGCGCTCTTTTTTAAACACCCCTTTGTTAAGCAAAATTTCGTGATCGTCGCTAATGCAAAACTTAAAATTTATGTAATATAAAATTGAATATATTAGCAGTGTCACTATCGCAATAGCACCTGCAACTTGCGCCCAAAACAGCTTGTTTTCTACTTGTGTTACAAACACCACAAGCATAGGCAGCAGGTTTAAAAGCCCGTCTTTTACAAAGCGCACACTAAAATACACCACAAAATACAATACCGCCCAAGGCGATACTTTTTGCCAATGTAGTGAGCTACTTTGCTCCTCGCTAATGGTATTACTCATTTGCTAATTCAACCTGCGCGGGTGTGTCGTCTTGGCGATAATTTTGTACAAATTGGCGTATGTTTTTGCACTGCTCGTGGGTTAAGCCACTTATTTGTAAATCAGCACTGACCCCGCCGGCACTAAATAACTTTAAACTGGCTAACTTTAGTTTTCGCTCAATAGGGCCTTGGTGAATTTCCATATGCTGTACACGCGCGAGGGGCAAAATAGTTATTTGCTGCCAAATAACCCCTTTTTTAAACGCAATATCGTGATTGCGCAGCGCAAAGCCCTGCAGCTTAATACTCAGGGCGTTATAAAACATTGAAATCAATATTAAAATAGGCACGCCTATCAGCAAGTAGGTTTGCGCTTTGTTAGCAAACGCTTCGTTAAAGTAACAAACAGCAAACAGTACCGCGCAAAAAGGAATGTAAAACGCCAGCCAATTAAGTTGCACGTGTAGTAACGCTTTATCGGCCAAGGGGTTAAGCTGTATTTCGCTATGCTTAGGTAAATCCATTACTTGCTGATTATCAAACACGATTTTAAGTACCTTTCCTATTTACTGACTGTTAGCCCAGCTGATTGTAGTAACTAACGTATGGCTTTGTTTAGGCTCAAGTGTCACCTTATCTTCTAACACATTGGCGGCTTCTAAACACACCATGCTCAGGTATTCATCGTCAGCAAAATTAGATAAACGCTTAGATTTTTCTATCCATGGGTTCCACAGCACACACGAGCTTGAGTTCTCGCGGCTTACATTAATAATCCCATCAGGGGTGTGAATGTGTTGCTGCTTAGCGGCCTGGGTATAAACCATATCGGTTTCGCGGGTAAACTTCACTGGCGCATTTTGCGCAAACGGCCCTTCGCCAAATTCAATATATTGCGCGCCTTGTAAACCTTCTACATGGGTGTGTTTTATATCTGAGGTAGGAAAATAGCTGTGCAAAGCCTGCGTATAGCTAAAAGGGCTATTACTTAAATTAGTGGTTGTTAAACGCACCTGTAATTGCTCGCTCAAAACAAACTCAACCTTTAACGCCGAGTGGTGCGGCCAATACGTTGGGTTAACTAATTTCATGGGTAAGTTTAAGCTAATTGTAATGTGCTCATCATCTTCATGCACTGCATCAGCTTGCCATAAACTGGTACGTGCAAAGCCATGCGCTGGCCAATCTTGGTTTTCATGATTACCAAACCAAGGCCAACAAATAGGAATACCACCGCGAATGCTCACCCCTTCTTGAAACGTCTCGTTTTTAGAGACCCAAATAAGTGGCTTGTTATTTTTTGGAATGAACTCGGTAATTTGCCCGCCTTGCAAAAATATTTTTGCATCACACTTTGAGCTCGCAACTTTTATAAACTCTAGGCCGGTTTCGCTTTGTTCAATGCTAACTGATGGCGATAATTTCATGTTTTTCCCTACAATGCTGATATTAAAGATTTTTAACATGTGCATATAAACAATAATGCATGTGCAAAGTATACGCTATACTCACTAAACATTGCGTGCATAATTTGTTCATTGGCGATTAATACATACACAGCTAACTTACAAACAATTACCAATTAATAACAGCTGTTATAAATAACACTAATGCGTATAAATAATGGCCATGCTTTAGGGCAGTAAAACCGCGGCTAAGGTTAGGCAAACGCATGTTAAATTTATTAAGGTATTAATGCAGGTGGGTATAATACTAAAGTCTAAACCATAAGACTTGCCAATTATTCACAACATACGTAGTGTGCGCACCACAATGCAAACAATATGCTAATAACATTTAATAAGTTTTAAACAAAATTATACTATTTTAGTTTCTGCTCAAACTAATAAAAACCAATAAACATGGGCTCAAGCTTAATTTATTATTTGAATTCAATTTATTTGATGTGTAACATTTCGCGATTACGGCACACCTTTGGCCCATCGACGAGATAAGCAAATGCAAAAATATGACGAATTATTAGTTTCTTTACGTAAAGTAATCCGCGCGATTGACTTACATTCTAAGCAGCTAAATAAAACATCAGGTTTAACAGGCCCACAATTGCTTATAATGCAAGAAGTAGCGCACACCGATGGAATAACAGCAAGCCGTATCGCTCAGAATGTTAACTTAAGCCCGGCTACTGTAACTAATATTCTTGATAGAATAGAAAGCAGAAACCTTGTAACACGCGTTCGTAGTCAAATGGATAAACGCCGAGTGAGCTTATACCTCACCGAGCAAGGGAAAGAGTTACTAGAAAAAGCACCTCAGCCACTGCAAGAACACTTTATTGAAAAGTTTTCTGCACTTGCAGAGTGGGAGCAAAGTTTATTGCTTTCATCTATGCAACGCGTTGCAGCAATGATGGATGCTGATAAGTTAGACGCATCACCTCTGTTAGAGGTAGGCGCGTTAACTCAAACACCAAATAAATAAAAAAAATAAAAAATAAATTTAAATTAGTTCTTACATCATTCGTAAGGGGCCTTTGGGCACCTTGAATTTTTTTATTTTTTAATCAAAACCTGAGCATCAACAATGACTAAACTCTCAAAATTAACGCTAGCACTAATGCTTGGCGGTGCAGCAAGCACTGCTCATGCAGCCGATCTCGACACACTACAAAGCCAATTAAAGCAGCTTAAGCAACAAATGCAGTTGCTTGAACAGCAGCTTGCTGATGAAAAATCAAAGCAAAGCCAAATCAACAAGCAACACGAACAACAGGTTGCCGAGATCAGTAAAAAGGCCGACAACAAAGAAGTTGTTGTTGCCGCCGCTGCGCCTGAACAAGAAGATGAAGGCATTAAAATTGGCGGTGCCGTACGTTTTAACTACAGCACAAACACCTACGATGAAGACACGCAAGACCGTGGCGGCGATTTAGACTTTGAAGTATTTCGCCTTAACTTATCGGGTGAAATTAGCGACATTTCTGTAAATGGTGATTTTCGTTTTTACGATTACATGACTATTGTTAAGTATGCATACTTAGGTTACGAATTTACAGATGGCTGGGAAGCGCAAGCCGGTATTGCACCTGTACCGTTTGGTAACGGCCCATACAACTCACACAGCTACTTTTTTAGCACCAACTACTACGTTGGCCTAGAAGATGACTTTGATTTAGGTGTAACAGTAAACCGTAAACTTAAAGACAACTGGAAATTAGACCTCGGCTTTTTCAAAAATGATGAAGTAGGCGGTGTTGATGGCAGCTCAGAAGTTAACGAACGTTACTCTTACGATATTGTTGGTAGCCGTGCAACAACCGAAGGCACCTACGACGCACCAGGTTCGCGCCTTGGTGAGTACAATACCTTTGCTGGTCGTACAGTGTATCAAATAGAGCACAGTGAAAACGCTAAAACCGATATTGGCGTATCACTACTAAGCGGTGGTTTGCACGACGGTAACGACCGTGCAGGTAACTACGGCGCGTGGGCGTTTCATGTAAATAGCCAAATTAATAACTGGAATATTCAATTTCAGCACGGCGAGTACGACTACGACCTAGACGACAACAGCAACCGCTTTGTAGTTGGCGCGTTTGATTACTACGATACCGTATCAAGCGAAGCAACCATGACCAACTTTAACGTAGCTTACGACCTATCGCTTGATTGGGGCCCAGTAACAGGCGTTCAATTTTATAACGATTACGGCATTATTTACGACAAGTCTGACGACAGCCCAGATACGTGGATGAACGTAACAGGCATGAGCGTATCGGCCGGTGCATTATTTACTTACTTTGACTTTATTCAAGCACGTAACCAGCCATTTATTGGTGGCTCTGTTGCAGGTGATGGCGACACAGAACGTCGCTTTAACATCAACGTAGGTTACTACTTCTAAATAAGTAAAACATATTTAGTATTTTAAAAGGGCAAACTTAGTTTGCCCTTTTTTGCGTTTATAGGGTTCGATTTTATAACTATTTGGCCTACAATCCTAACTAACAGCCATTACTTAAAAGAGCCTAAGTGAATATAAAAGCAGTATTTATTTGTTATAAAAACTTATGGCTTAAAGCACTTGGGTTATTGTTAGTGGCTCTTGGCATTATTGGTATTGTGCTGCCGGTTATGCCTACCACCATTTTTTTTATTCTTGCGCTTACCTGCTTTACTCGCTCATCACCAGCGCTTGAACACTGGCTACTTAACCACCCTCGCTACGGCGTTACCTTACAACAATGGCAAGCGCATAAAGTAGTGCCTGTAAAAGCAAAATGCTACGCCGCGATTGGTATGCTAATTGGTTTTGTATTTTTGCTTTACTCAAACGCCCCTGTTTGGGTTATTTACCTTGTTGGCGTAATTGAAATAGCCGTTATGATTTACCTAATTTTAAGGCCCTCGCACCCACCAAGTGCTAAATAACCGCCCTTTTTTGCATGCACACACCGTTTAGGCAAAAATTTAATGTAAAGTTAAGTAAGTAAATTTGTAATGGTTAATGCAAATGATTATCATGTTCTAAATTTAATTTAATTACTGTTTCTATGGCGTTTATTAATAAGCGGGCTTTGTACAGCACAAGCCGTGCGCTCCATATTTATATTTCTACAGCTTTGTTTTTTTTGCTTATTTTATTTTGCGTTAGCGGCATTGTACTTAACCATGTTGATTGGCTTAAAAACGACAAAAACAACGGCCAAGTAAGTACCGCTATTCCTCAAGCGTTAATGGCTAAAGCAAATACTCAACTAGATACATTGCCCACCCTCTACCCAGACATAGAAGCGTTTTTTGCCGAGCAATACGCGCTCACTAAAGTTAAAAGCATTGAGTGGGAAAAAGAAGACGCGCTGGTTATGCTCGACTACCCACTACCGGCAGGCTTTGCTTACGCAGAGCTTGATTTTACAACCGGTGAGCTAAACCTAGATTACCAAACCGGTGGCTTTTTAAGCCTGATTGGCGATTTACACAAAGGCCGCCACAGTGGCGCCGTGTGGAGCTGGGTTATTGATATTTCAGCGGTATTGATGATTATTTTTTCAATCACCGGGATGATTATTTTATTTCAAAACAGAAAAAAACGCTTAGCAGGAATATGGATAACCGTTTTAGGCATAGCAACGCCTTTGGTTATTTATTTATGTTGGGTGCCACAAATTAAAGGAGTGTCTTAATGTTAAAAGTAAGTACGGTACTAAGTGCAGCACTATTAATGGTTGCCGCATTATTTCAAACAACTGCGCAGGCACAAACGCCACAGCTAGAGATTGAATTAACCCTACCCGATCTCGATGTACAACCTTACCACCGCCCATACGTAGCTGTTTGGCTAGAAACGCCAAAGCGTAAACACGTAACGACGCTTGCGCTATGGGTTCAAAAAGCAGAGTGGTTTAAAGATTTGCGCCAATGGTGGCGTAAAGCAGGTAAAACCGACATTAACTTTGACGGCATAAGCGGTGCAACTAAGCGTGCAGGTACTTACACCATTGATTGGCAAGGTAAAGATTTAGACGGCAATGCCGTAAAGCCTGGCAAATACCTTTTAAACATTGAGGTTGTGCGCGAAGAAGGCGGCCGTGATTACAGCCGCGTAGAGCTTGATTTATCGCAAGCTGGCAAAGTGACCATTGAAGGTAAAAAAGAATTTTCGACAAGTTTTGTAACCGTAAGCACTAAGTAGCTGCTACTTAATCATTTGAATTTAAGGAAATACAATGAAAATTAATTTATTAAAAACGGCTTTAATTGGCGCACTTAGCTTATCGGCGCTGGTATCTACATCGGCAAGTGCACATGGGCGCTGGTTATTACCTTCGCACACGTCATTATCTGGCGACAAAGCGCACTACGTAATGATTGACGCGAGTATTTCTAACGAAATATTTGCACCCGACAAAGCCTTTAAACCAAAAGAAAAAGGCGCAGAGTACGACGACACTCTACTTATGGCCCTTGCACCAAACGGCGAAGAAGTATCTGAGACCATTCGTGCTTATTACCTAAAGCGTAAAAGCTCAGCGGCGGTAAGCCTAAAAGAAGAAGGCACTTACCACATTGCCATGACGCAAAAGCCGATGTACATGACCTTCTACAAAAACGAAGAAGGTAAGCGCAAGCGCGTATTTGGTAAAAAGTCAGAAGCTAAATTACCAAGCAATGCAAAAGATGTAACCACAACTAAAGTTATATCTACAGTAGATACATTTGTAAGCCGTAACGGTACTTCTAAGCCTGCACAACTTGGTTTAGGCCTTGAGCTTAGCGGCCCAACGCATCCAAACGATTTATTTGTTGGCGAGCAAGCGCGTTTTCAGTTACTACAAGATGGCAAGCCAGCGGGCGAAGGCATTGAAGTAAGCATTTTAAAAGGCGATACACGCTACCGTAACGAACGTGGGGAAATAAAAGTAACAACCGATAAAAACGGCATGTTTAGCACAACCTGGAAAGAGCCAGGCCTATACCTAATCGAAACCTCTAACAAAGTTAAAGTAAACGAAGAAGGCGTAGATGCCGGTCGTTATGCTCTATTCACGACGTTAGAAGTAGCACCTGAATAATTTTTTGCGTAATTTATAAAATAAATAAAGGCCAAGCACTCGCGTGGCCTTTTTACTTTTTAATAACTTTTACTCACACTCCCCTTGAATTCGCAACCATTCGACACAAGATTGCAACTCGAGCGATCTAAACGTCTATAGCGGGCGTAAACTGTCATTTTAGTTGTTAACAACTTAGAATAACTTAGACAGTTTTTATCTTTGCACACAGGTAGTGCCTTCTATATTATGCGCTCCTTTGAAAAATCAATAGTCAGCAGCCCTTAAGGGAATCAACATCATGTTAAAGCAATTATCAGCCAAAAAAGTAGCACTTAGCCTGGCCGTTACCTCTGCGCTTGGCGCGTCTTATTCTCCTGCATTTGCTGCAGAACAAGACACTCAAGCACAAGAAAGTATTGAAGTGATTTCGGTTACCGGTACCCGCAGAAGCCTGCGCAGTATTGCCGAAAGTACCGTACCTGTAGATATTATTACCAGTGGTGATATGCAAAGCACGGGTCAACTAGAAATTAGCCAAATACTGGCCAACCAAGTACCTAGCTTTAACTACCCAAGCGCCACCATGGGTGATGGTACAGACCACGCAAAACCGGCTGTATTACGTGGTTTAGCACCCGATCACACCCTAGTGCTTATTAATGGCAAACGCCGCCACGCTGGCGCGCTATTAAACTTAGCGGGTGTTGTTGGCCGTGGTTCTACCGCTGTTGACTTAAACATGATCCCAACATCAGCCATTAAACGCGTAGAAGTACTACGTGATGGCGCAGCAGCGCAGTACGGCTCAGACGCCATTGCCGGTGTAATTAACATTGTACTTAAAGATGCCTCAGAAGGCGGCAGCGTAAGCGTAACCTACGGCGAGTACGACACCCAAATGGCTGGCGTACCTCAGCTAGAGAGCACCTACGCAGATGCCGATGGCAACCTTGCCTTTAATACCGGCGCCGACCGCGAAGTAAACGACGGCGCAAGTCGCACAATCAGCGCAAACTCTGGTTTTGAGCTTTTAGATAACGGCTTTGTGAACGTATCAATTGAGTATCGTGATAACGACTCTACGCAGCGCTCAGGCTTTGACCCGCGCGAGCAATACGACCGCTTAGAAGATGGCAGCCTAGACCCACGCGAATTTACTATCGACCGTTACAACCACCGTTTTGGTAAAGCAGAGCTTGAAGACTACGCACTGTTTTACAACATGGGTTACGACTTTGATAACGGCTATAACCTGTACTCGTTTGGTAGCTACTCAAAACGCGAAGGTAACTCAGGTGGTTTTTACCGCCGTGCAAAAGACAGCCGCAACGTGTTAGAAGTGTACCCAGACGGCTTTTTACCGCAAATTGAAACCGACGTACAAGATTACTCATTTGCCCTAGGCCTGCAAGGCGAAACTGGCGAGTGGACATGGGATGTAAGTACCAACTACGGCCGTAACGACTTTGGCTTTGGGGTTGTAAATAGTATAAATACATCACTTGGTGCCGACAGCCCAACCGAATTTGACAACGGTGCATTGGTTTACGATCAGTTTTTAGTGAACGCTACGGCAAATACAGTGCTAGATTTTGGCTTGCCAGATGACGTATTTTTTACTGTAGGTGCAGAGTACCGCCACGAAAGCTACAAAATTGAGCAAGGCGAAGAAGCCTCTTACATTACCGCTTTAGATAGCGATGGCAATCCAATTGCTGCCGGTGGCGCACAAGTATTAGCTGGTTTTGGCCCAGAAAGCGTAACCGATGAAAGCCGCCATAACGTAGCGGTATTTGTTGAGTTTGATACTTACCTAACAGAAGACTGGAACCTTGTTTTAGCGGGTCGCTACGAAGATTACACCGACTTTGGCGATACGTTTACATCAAAGCTTGCGTCGCGTTACAGCATTAACGAAAACCTATCACTACGCGGTGCAATTAGCACAGGTTTCCGTGCACCATCACTTGCGCAAAGCTCGTACCGCCAAATCTCTACCGTACTTGAGAACAACCAACCGTTTGAAGTAGGTTTATTCCCTACCGATTCAGCGGCAGCGCAAGCGCTAGGTGCTGAACAATTAGATGCCGAAGAGTCAGTAAACGTAACAGCAGGATTTATGTACACGCAAGGCAGCTTTAGCCTAACTGTAGATGCCTACCGCATTGATATTGATGACCGTATTGTATTGTCTGAAAACCTAGAGGGCGATGCTGTAGTAGAAATACTGCAAAATGCCGGCGAGCTAAACACAGAAAGCGTACGTTACTTTACTAACGCTATCGACTCGCGCACGCAAGGTGTTGATATTGTTGCTACCTACAACTTAGATTTAAGCGATTTAGGTGACTTACGCTTAAACGTAGCGGCTAACTTTAACGATACCGAAGTAACGCACGTAGACGACAACCCAAGCGAGCTAAATTCACTCGGCGATGACTACGTTGTATTTGCACGCCGCGAAGTAGGCCGCTTTGAAGAAGGCACGCCAGATAGCAAATGGAACCTATCAGCAGTATGGAACTTTAACGAATGGCAAACCACCCTTCGTGCAACGCGCTACGGTGAAGTGGCCGATATTTCAACTACCGCCGATCGCGATGAGTACATAGACCCTAAATGGATCACCGACCTAGAAGTAGCCTACCGTCCAGACGAATACTGGAAATTTGCAGTAGGTGCAAACAACTTGTTCGATCAGTACCCACAAGCAACGGTAGATAACATTGGTTACTCTGACTTTGGCCAAATATTTCCGTACACGCCATATGCACCGTACGGATTAGATGGGCGTTTCCTATACGGTAATATTACTTACAGCTTTTAATAAATAACCTAAAAGCAAACACTTAAAAAGGATGCCATGTGCATCCTTTTTTAATTACTTCTTAGTGTATTTAACCACTTATTAGTAAATCCACTTTTCATAAACACATCTCACCCCAATAAAATCAATGGCTTACAATTGGTCTCGTTTTTGCTCTACTATCCTTATACAAAACATGCATAAATAACAAACACAAAGGACTAAACATGAGCTCATCAACTGTATCTAACATTACAAAACCACTTTCACTTATTGGCGGCATTTTATTATTAAGCGGCTGTGTGTTTCATATATCGCCAAGCGTTGCCTCAGTAAAACAAACTCAGCAGTTATCACTGCCAAGTAATAACCTAGAATACTTAAACGTATTAAGCGGTGCAGGCTCTCTTGAAATAAAAGGCTCGCCCAATGCCACCAGCATAAGTGTAGATGCCACAATTTTTACCGCCGACATTGAAGACGAATACACACTCACCCTTGAGCAAAATGGCAAACAAGCTACCTTAGTTGCTAACAATAATACTGCCAGCGGTATGCGTTTTTACAGCGGCCAATCGCCACACATTGATTTAGTGGTTACCGTGCCAAGTAATTTAATGCTCGATATTGATGATGGCTCTGGCGGCATTGCAATAAGCGCCATGCAAAATAATATAGATATAGAAGACGGCTCAGGTAGCTTATCTATCAACAGCGCTAAAAACCTTACTATTGAAGATGGCTCAGGCGATATAACCCTTGAAAACATCACCGGTAACTTAGCGCTTACCGACGGCTCTGGCAGCGTAAATATTAATAATGTTAGCGGCAACGCCGTAGTTGATGATGGCTCGGGTGATATGCGCATTAGCAATGTGCGCGGCACCTTAACTGTTGAAGACGGCTCAGGCAGCATGGCCATTAATAATATTAATGGTGCGGTTGATGTAGACGATAACTCTGGCGATTTAGTCATTGAGCACGTGCAAGCAAGCGTAACCATTGAAGATGGTTCGGGCAATATTCGTGTAAACCACGCTATGGGGCTTACCATTACCGAGTCGGGCTCAGGCGATGTAAGCATTGATAACATTAACGGCCCTGTAAAAGTAGCCGATTAATTATGACTAAATGATCCATTTTCAGCCACATGACCCATTGTATTTTTAAAGCCACTAAGCCATGCTAAAAGCCTTGATACTATTAGGATATACGCGTGTTAGAAATAGCTTTAATTTACTTAGCGGCGGCCATAGTGGCTGTACCTATCGCCAAGCGAGTGGGACTTGGCTCGGTACTTGGTTATTTAATTGCGGGCATACTAATTGGCCCTTACGCCCTGGGTATTGTGGGCGATCAAACAGATGTAATGCACTTTGCCGAGTTTGGCGTAGTGATGATGCTGTTTTTGGTTGGCCTTGAGCTACAACCAGCCCGTTTATGGAAGCTTCGCCATTCAATATTAGGGCTTGGCGGCTTACAGGTCGTACTTACCGCCGCGGCTATTTTTGCGTTTTGTTATTGGGTTTTTACCATGCATTGGCAAACCGCCCTCGCCATTGGCTTAATGCTGGCGCTGTCATCAACCGCTATTGTACTGCAAAGCCTTGAAGAAAAAGGCTGGCTAAAGCAAGAAGCCGGGCAAAATGCATTCTCGGTTTTGCTGTTTCAAGACATCGCCATTATTCCTATTTTAGCGCTCCTACCACTACTGGCTTTTGCGCCGCAAAGTAGCTCCAAAGACATTAGCGACTCCATTATTGCAAGCTGGCCGGTATGGCAGCAAGTTGGCGTATCGGTAGCGGTTATCGCCGCTATTATTGCCGGCGGAAAATATGTGTCGGCGCCGTTATTTAGATACATAGCACAAACCCACATGCGTGAAATATTTACTATTTTTGCGCTGTTTTTAGTGGTGGCTATTGCCCTTGTGATGCAAAGTATTGGTTTATCTCCAGCACTCGGTACATTTTTAGCCGGTGTAGTCCTTGCCGAAAGCGAGTTTAGACACGAGCTAGAAGCCGATATAGAACCCTTTAAAGGCCTACTGTTAGGGCTGTTTTTTATCACTGTTGGCGCATCAATCAACTTTGAATTATTAGCGGATGAATTTACAACCGTTATTGCACTCGTTGCGCTGCTTATTGTAGTAAAAGCCTGTATTTTATTTGCCCTTGCTATCACCTTTAATATTAGTAAAAAGCAGCGTTTACTATTTGCCTTAGCGCTGGCACAAGGCGGCGAATTTGCCTTTGTACTTTTAAGTGTAACCACTACATTAAGCATATTAACGCCAGAGCAAACAAGCCTCGTGACGTTAGTGGTGGCTGTTTCAATGTTGGTTGCGCCACTGTTATTAATGGCTTACGAGCAGCTACAAAAACGCACCAGTAACAGCGCGCCCGAGTTTGACAAGCCCGAGCAAATTAGCAGCGCTAAACACGTTATAATTGCAGGCTACGGGCGCTTTGGGCAAATTATGGGGCGCTTATTACACGCCCAAGGCTACGACATTACTGTACTTGATCACAGCCCTAGCCAAATAGAACTCCTACGCCGCTTTGGCAATACCGTATTTTATGGTGATGCTGCCCGCCAAGAGCTGCTAGAAGCCGCAGGCGCGCACACCGCACAAATGCTAATTGTAGCAATAGACGATGCAGACAAAACCCTCGAGATTATTAAGCTTGCACATAAAAACTACCCGCAGCTTAAAATTGTTGCCCGCGCTATCGACCGCCGCCACGCCTATCAATTACTTAATTTAAAAGTAGATGCCTTTAACCGCGAAACGGTCGACTCCGCCATTAACCTAGCGGTAGATGCATTAGAGCTATTAGGTAACAATAAAGAAGATGCCCAGCGCGCCGGAAAACTATTTAGAGACCACGACCGCGCTGCCGTACTGCAACTTGCCGAACTGTGGGGCGACGACGCCAGCTACGGTGTAGCCGTGCGCCAACGTATGGAAGATTTAAAACAAGTACTGCAACAAGATAAGCAGGCACAAAGTGATTTAAATACCTGCGACAGCGGCGACTGTGAAGACGGCCTAACAGAGCTAGCTGATAGACCTAAAAAGCCTGATGATTCTCATTTGGAGTAGTGTCGGGCGGGTGGGGTGATACTTTTAATAGGTGGTAAATGTTTGTTTATAACTAAAAACACTAGTACCACTATCACTTTTCTATGGGAGTTATTAGTTAGATATTATTTCGCTTAGTAGCTCCTTAATACTTATATTTCCTTTCCTATGTAGCATGGCATGACAATTAGGACATACTGGTCGCAAGTCCCTTATTGGATCAACTTGATATTCATCACCTATATCTGAAATCGGGACTATATGATGGACATGAATAAATCCTTTACCTCTTTTACCGTAGGTTTCCTCAAAGTTAAACCCACATACAGTACAACTTACTCCGTACTCTTTAATACACTCGCTTCTTGCTTTTAAGTTTCTCTCATAGGAATTAACTATAATAGTTTTTTGCTGCCTTCTTTAAGTTCATTTGAAACCTCTTCGGGGTAAAGGTTATCTAAGTGTCCTATATCACTGAAATGTTCAAGCACTTCCACATAGAATGTGGAAAAATCATACCCTGCCCCATTCGACTGTATATCTATTAATTGATCAGCGTCACTTAGATTTTGGGCGCTTTGTGCAGAAATAAAAATATCTGCAGTATTTCTTTTATTTCTAAATTGAGATTTAGGGTTAGTAATAGAGTTTGAAGGGATATCAATCAAAAGCATTTGTCCAGAGTGTACATTATTTAGAACAAAGAACAGGTTTTCTTTAAACTTATTAAAAGGTACGTTTAACCACCACCCATTCTGTCCCCCGTAGACAGATAGATTCGCCCAGTGAGTATTTTTCGCAGTAAGAGGGACTCTCTTATTTTCTCTATTGATAAGTGATATAGCATTGTTTTTATTCATCTTTACATCCTATTTACGCGATTTATTTGGCCACATCTTCGACACCCTTTTCTCTTGTGTTGCGAGCCTTGCTCGCCAGATTAAATCCATTAACAAAATAGAAGTCGCAAAGTTAAAGCGCTGACGATTTGTTGAGCCCTCTTCTAATTCTGAAGGACCACCCCATGGCAACTCCCGTGTTAAGCTCGCCACTTTATGATTTTCAAAACTAATATCTTTCCATTTATGTCCAAATTCATTGCGAATTTTTCTTATTAAGTTAATTTCGTGAGATTCATTGTCTTGAATAAGACCTAAAGCATGTGCGGCAACTGCTCTAGAAGATAAATCACCTAAAGGCGCATTAAAACCATTAACCAATTTTTTGGCTGATTTATTTTCAACCAAAAAGCTTGTTAAGATATTTTGAAGCCATTCGTCGATTAATGCTGCTGCATTTAGTGCAGCTCCCCTATCACTCTCTTTATTAAACTCAGAGAAAAACTCTGAAAACTCTTTATGCTCAGGCTCTAAACTCACAAAAAACCTCCAGGTCTTAATTTTTTACTAAAAGAAATGTTACTATCTACACGAGGAGCGTTCCTATTGTGAGAACTTATATTAGTAACAAAGTGTATAAATTTTTACTAATTAAAAATAACATTCGGTAGTTAGGTTAATTTTGAAAAAATAAAAAAGGGAATTTGATTAGGTTATATCTGTGGCAGGAATTTAGGAAAGCTCTTTCAGTGTTACATTTAGCTCATAGCCAGTCACTCTTCCAGCTATGAGCTACTACATTTAAGTAATCTAAAATCTAATGGTGGTGTCCACCTTGAATCGCTTTACCTTGCTGATTATAAAACCCCGTTGCGCCGTGTTCTATAAAGCCTAGGTTGATCATTTTTGCTAAAAACGGGTCGTTTTCGTTATCGCCTATGTCGGCGTAGTCGGTGGTTTGAAAGCGATCCCACTTGGCAAACTGTGCGGTTATTTCTGCTTTATTGCTGTTTACATCGTTAAGGCTTAGCAAAGTATGCGTATCGCTTTTTTTATTGGTTACGCTAAAGCTTTTAACCAAGTTTGATTTGGTAAATAAAGCGAGTTTAAATTGGTTGTCGCCCTCAGAAAGTGTGTAGTTTTTTACTTCATCGCAGCCGTTGCCTTGGGTGTTAACTAGGGTCATTTTTTCGATTAAATGCGTATCCACCAGCTGATTTTTAGCGCTCCAACTTTGTACACCGCGTACCTCAGATGGCTGATATTCAATACCGCGTTGCTGAGCATTAAAATAACGAATTGGGCGAATTTGCTTGTTAGCTAAGTGCTGCCAAAGCTCAGTAATTACCTCACGCTGATGCGCAACTTGTGAGTTGTTTCGCCAAAGCGTAAGTGATTGCGTGCTTTGCTCGTTTTTATGAGTATTGGTAATTTTATAGTCGGCTTTTAAATGCACGCTATCAATTTTACATTGCTGCGCTAGGGTGCTGGTACTGGCAAGTGTTGCCATTAAAAATAATGCTAGTTTCATTAAATTATCTCTTATTTAAACGTCACTGTAATAGGCATTACCATACCCATTTACAGTGGCATTTTTATGACATAAAAAAACAACTCGCACAGCGTACGAGTTGTTTTTAAATACCCCATTTTTAATACGTACTTTATGTGCTGAGCGTACGTATTAAATTACTTATGGCGTTACTTTTTCATCAGCGGTAGTTACTAAGTCTGCTGCAAAGTCCATTACATGGAATAAAAAGCTTTGCTCGTTAGTGCCTGTAACTAAGTGAGCGCCTGGGCCCATTGCATATACGCCAACATCTTCACCTGCGTGAGTTTCTGAGCCAAGTGGTACAAGCGCCTCTTGGTGAAAGCCCGCTGAAGTTGTATCAACATCGGTTAAATCTACACGTCCTGTAACAGGTGCAAATGCATAACCTGCATCGGCATCGGTTTCATCGCCTAAATCTCTAAAGCCGCCACCGTTGGTGTAGCCAACTGTGGTGTATGGCATATCGTCGGCAGCTAGGCTTGGCTCGGTTTCGCCTACGGCAACAACTTTACCTAATATTGGGTTACCACGTTTAGGGTAGCCTGCAATAGTAAATACGTGGCTGTGATCGGCAGTTACTACTATTAGCGTTTCTTCTGGGTTAGTGTTTTCCATTGCCACTTGCACAGCTTTTGCAAACTCTACTGTGTCGTTTAGGGCATTGTAGGCATTACCCGCATGGTGCGCGTGGTCTATACGACCTGCTTCTACCGATAAGAAAAAGCCATTGTCGTTGTTATCTAGTACGTTAATTGCTTTTTCGGTCATTTCGCTAAGCGAAGGCTCGCCCGCTACATCGTTTGCACGGTCAGCTTCGTATTGCATGTGTGATTCGTTAAATAAACCAAATACTTTAGTGGCATCGTCGCTAATTGCATCAAAACCAGTTTGGTCCATAACGTAAGTGCCGCTTGGGTAAGTTGTTTGCCACTCGGTTACTAGGTTGCGGCCATCAGTACGGTCGCCTTCTACTGCGCTTACTGCATCGGCTGAGTTTGCTGCTTCATCTTTTGGTAAAAAGTGGCGACGTCCGCCACCCATTACAACATCAATGCCATCTACATCAATACCCGCATAACGCGACTCTAGGTTGGCTTCAAAGTTTACTAGTTGCGATGCAATATCTTCACAGGCTTCAGTGCCCTCTGGCATATCTGAGTTATCTTCCCAGTTACGGTCAGCCGATTTAGCATACGTTGCTGCAGGTGTTGCATGGGTAATACGTGCGGTTGAAATAAGGCCGGTTGCTTTACCCGCTATTTCAGCAAGCTCTAACGAGGTAACTAGTTCGTTGCCTGTTACCGTGGCACAGTCGCCGCGCTCAATGTCTTCATCTACGCCAATTACGCCCACATCGGTTTTAACACCTGATACCATTGCCGTCATTGTGCCTGCAGAATCCGGCGTTTGTGCATCTACGTTGTAAGTTTTAACAAAACCTGAGTACGGCATTTTTTCAAAGCTTAACTGGTAGTCTTCACCTAAACCGCCTTCAAGCTGGCCTGCTAAAATACGTGCAGCTGTTACGGTAGAAATACCCATGCCGTCGCCAACAAATAATATAACGTTTTTCGCTTTGCCAGATTCAGTAACCACTTCGCTATTAGCTTGCTGTGTTGCCGCAAGCTTTGTTTGTGCATCGCCATACCATGCGTTAGTCGTTAAGGTGGCAAGTTGTTCGCTGGTAAGTGACGTAGCAGGTGCATTACACACTAAGTTAGAAGAGGTAACTTCGTCGCTATCTAGCACGCCGTTGCCGTTTGTATCTACGCCAGTTTGGGTTTCTACGCCGCCATTAACACATTGCTCAGAGCCTACTGCAATGGTGTTATCTACCGCGAGAATATTATTTTCGTCTTTGTCGTCGTCACTACAACCTGCTAGCGCGACCATTACTGCTAAAGAAAGTACTGTTAATTTGTTCATGTTAGCCGCCATTATTGCTGAGTTAGTTCAAGAGCTTGATTAATTAAATGAAATACTACGTTTTGCTCAATTACGCCTTGAGCTAGCTGTGCGCCTGGGCCTTTTGCATGCAGCGAAATATCTTCACCGGCATGGGTTTCTGAGCCAAGAGGGACAGTGGTTTCTTGGTGAAAGCCAACATTGGTAGTATCAACACCACTAAGCTCTACACGTCCAGCAACTGGGCCAGCTGTATATGCTGCATCGGCATCTGTTTCATCAACTAAGTTTCTAAACCCTAAACCATTTGCATAGCCTACTGTGGTGTATGGCATATCGTCGGCAGCAAGGCTTGGTGTGGTTTCGCCTACGGCAACTACTTGGCCTAAAATTGGGTTACCGCGTTTAGGGTAGCCAGCAATAGTGAATACGTGACTGTGATCGGCGGTTACTAAAATAAGGGTTTCTTCTGGGTTGGTATTATCTACCGCAGCTTGCACGGCTTTAGCAAATTCAATGGTGCCGTTAAGTGCGTTGTAGGCATTACCCGCGTGGTGTGCGTGGTCAATACGGCCCGACTCAACGGTTAAGAAAAAGCCGTTTTCGTTTTTACCTAATACATCAATTGCTTTGCTAGTCATTTCGCTAAGCGATGGCTCGCCGGCAATATCGTTTGCGCGGTCTGCTTCGTATTGCATGTGCGATTCGTTAAATAAGCCAAACACTTTAGTGGCATCATCAGCAATGGCATCAAAGCCTGCTTGGTCCATAACATAAGTACCTTGTGGGTATTGTGTTTGCCACTCAGTAACTAGGTTACGCTCATCAGTACGATCGCCTTCTACAGCGCTAAGTGCATCTGCTGAATTAGCTGCTTCATCTTTTGGTAAAAAGTGACGACGTCCGCCACCCATTACAAAATCAAGACCGTCTACGTCGGTACCTACAAAACGTGCTTCTAGGTTTTTTTCAAAATTAACTAATTGCGAGGCAATGTCTTCACATGCAGTTTCGGTTTCTGGCATATCTGAGATATCTTCCCAGTTACGGTCTGCCGATTTAGCATAGGTTGCCGCTGGCGTTGCATGGGTAATACGCGCTGTTGAAATAACACCGGTTGCTAGGCCTTTAATTTCAGCAAGCTCTGTTGCGGTTAAAAGCTCATTACCCGATACAGTTGAACACACACCGCGCTCTATGTCTTCGTCTACACCAATAACGCCTACATCGGTTTTAACCCCTGAGATCATCGCGGTCATGGTGCCTGCAGAATCGGGGGTTTGCGCATCTACGTTATACGTTTTTACTTGCGCCGAGTACGGAAACTCTTCAAAGCTTAAATAACCTTCTTCACCTAACTCACCCGCGCGCTGGCCTTGTAAAATACGTGCCGCGGTAAGGGTAGATACACCCATGCCGTCGCCTACAAACAAAATAACGTTTTTAGCTTTTGTTGTTTGCTGGCTTTGTGCAAGCGCAGTTTTTGTGGCGAGTGTGGTTTGGGCATTTGTATACCAGTCATTGTCTGTTTGGCTTTGCGGTAATACATTGGCATGGCTTGCTGTGCTTAACATAAGCGTTAAGCCAACTGCCGCAGCAATTTTTTTAATTTTCATCCTTTATTATTCCCATAGTGTAGTGGTTATTTTTGCTTGAAGCGTATGCTTCAAATTAGTAACCGCAGCAATATAGAAAATGGATGTGACCTCTAAGCGTACTTTTAATGAAAAAAACATGACTAAAGCATTACAAAAATAAGACACAAAAAAGCGCAGCGTTTAAAAACGCTGCGCTTAGCACAATTTACACAGGGATAAATTTATAACATTAAAAACGCGCCTTAAACGATACGCCAAAGTAGCGCTCGGCATCACGTGGGATTTGATAACGGAAGTTGTCGCCACTGTAGGTTGTTGCGTAACTTTCGTCGGTTAAGTTTTTAGCAATAAGCGATACTCTAAATGCATCATCTTTAAACGACAAACCTACACTGGCATTTAAAATACCGTAATCAGGTAGTAACGCCGCGGGGTTAAACTCGCCTACATTATTTGGTAGGTCTGAGTATTGCTCGTCGGTGTAAATGTAAGAGCCGTTAATGTGAATATTAAAGTCGTGCTCTGTTTCAATAAAGTAATCAGCACTTAGTGAGTATTTTAAATCTGGCGAAAACGGGACATCTAAGCCAGAGCGGTCAGTACATGAGCCTGCTTCTACTTCTGCCGGACAATTAAACTCGTCAATTTCGGCCTGAATGTACGCAATACCACCAGTTAAAGTAAGTGAGTCGGTAGCTGCCCACATAAAGTCAACCTCAGCACCTTGTGTACTTACATCACCGGCATTGGTTAAACGGGTAATACAAGTGCCGTCTGAACAGTCAAAGTTATTGGCTTGAAAGCCTTCAATTTCGGTTCTAAATACAGCAAAGTTAAATACAAAGTCGCGGCTTGCGTATTTATAGCCAAGCTCGTACGCGTCTGACTCTTCTGGCGATATTTCGCGGCTATCGTTATCAGGGTTAAAGTTATAGTACACGTTAAAACCAGGGCCTTTGTAGCCTTGCGAGTAAGTACCGTAAACCATTTGGCCATCGCCTAGGTCGTATTGCATACCTAAACGACCTGACACATTGGTTTCTTCTGCACTGCCTGATTCATCAGTATTTAGTGCAGCTGAGCGTACACCTACACCGGTGCGACCAAATTCGTCATTGCTTACGCGGCGGTGTGTGTACGACACTTCATCGTCGGTGTAGCGAATACCAAACAGTACGCGTAAATCTTCAGATAAATCGTAAGTACCATCGGCAAAGGCTGCCCAATTGTTAAACTCGGTGCTCATGTACGCGGTTGCCGATACAATATCGTTAGCATTACAGCTTACACCTAGGCTTTGCGTGTAAGTGTCTAAATCGGCCAATGCAGTATCAAGTTCTGCACCGGTTAAATTATTTTGTGCGTAATACGCCATGGCAGCGTCTAGCTGGCCTGCGTTATTTTGACAACTCGCGTCACGGGTAAAGTTACGTTGCGAGTCCATGTTCCAGTAAAATAAACCAGCCACATAGTTAAACGGGCCTGCTAGGTTAGAGGTCACTCTAAATTCTTGCGAAAACTGATCCCACTGCTGTGCACCTAAGTCGTGTAATTGAAAGGGCGCGCCAAATACGGGCTCGTTACTGTCGCCGGCAATTGAGGTAAAGTCGCCTTCGCGGTATTCGGTGTTATCCCACGAGCGCTGCGCTGTAATTGACGTATACGTGTAGTCGCCAATGGTTTTATCAACCTGTACCGAAAACGCGCTGTGTTCGTCAATTGTGCGCGACTCATAGTCGTGATCCACTTTGCGCTGGTCTAGGTCTATATCGGCAACACCATCAACAATGCCGTTGCTGTTAGGCGCAGCTTGCGAATCTGGGTTACGGCCACTTGGTAGGGCTTCTAAATCGGCACAACAGTCGTCGTCGGCGTTATAAAATTCGGCAATAAATTTTACGTTTAAATCATCACTTGGCTCGTATTTAAATACAGCACGTGCGCCTTCACGGTCGTAACCGTTTACTTTTTCGTTGTTGTAAACGTTATCAATGTAGCCATCAAACTTACCTTTAAATACGGTTAGGCTTGCTGCTAAATCATCGGTTAAACCGCCACTTACCACACCTTTAAAGCGGTATTCGTTATCTTGATAAAATGAAGTTTCTACGCTGCCGGTAGTATCGTACGAAGGATCTTTGGTTGTAATGTTTACCACACCCGCCGAGGCATTTTTACCAAATAAAGTACCTTGTGGGCCGCGCAGTACTTCAATGCGAGATACATCGTATAAATCGGCAAAGGCTTGACCAGAGCGACCTAGCACCACGCCATCAACCACAGTTGCCACACTTGGCTCAGCAGCAATACTAAACGAAATAGTACCAATACCACGCACTGTTAGCGCTGAGTTACGGGTTGTGGTGCCTTTTCTAAAACTCACCGAAGGTACAAGTGACTGCAGGCCTTCCATGTTATTAGCAAACGCCGAATCAATCTGATCGCTATTAAGCACAGACACCGCAAGCGGTACTTCATTTAGGCTTTGCGTTCGTTTTTGTGAGGTAACAACAATTTTTTCAAACTGGTCGTTATTGTTTTGCTCTGCTTGTTGTTCAGTTTGCTCTTGCTGCGCATGTGCTTGCGTGCTTAGTGCTAAACCCGTTGTCATTGCTAACGTGACTGCCAAGCTTAAGACGGACTTTTTAGCTCTCATGTCATTCTCCAAATTGTGCGTGTGTGCTGTTAAATTACCGCGCTAGCAAGTGTGTGGGTTGCTAAAAAGCGGTGCCAGAGTGTTGTAGTTATTTTCCTTATATCTCTTATGTCTTATATAAGAGATATAAACTTAAACAAACTTATGTTCTATTGCAAACATTATGTGAATAAAATGTGATTTAAAATTTGTATAAAGAATATAACGGCGCGTTATGCGACCTTAGCAACGCCGATATGCGCCAAGCTGCTTTGGTAACGCTTATGCCATCGGCGTACGCTCCACCAGCTAAGCACAAAGGCGCTAGTCCAAACAGCAATTAAGCTTGGTACAAAGTACACGCTGGTGCCACCCACCAATCCAAGCGGAGAAAATAGTATGTACAAGCTTATAATTAAGCTCACTAATACAATCGCGCAAGGCAGTGCGTATTTCCACGGGCTTAGGTTTACCTCGGCTTTGCGGGTAAAGTTCCATGGTGTGGCAAGAGGTTTGTAGTAACCAATACCTAACATAATGGCCAGCTCAATAAAGAATAATATGGCGTAAATATGGATAAAGTTAATATCTACATCCAATACAAATTTAAGCAAAGTGTAGGCAATAACATGAAAAACAATAGCCACTTTAGCGCCCAGTGCAGGCACTTTGCGAGTAAATAACCCCACGAGCACAATTGTGATGACCGGAATGTTGTAAAATCCGGTAAATACACGAATTATGTGCCATAAACCTTCTGGCGCAAACATCAGTAATGGCGCGGTAATAAACGATAAAACAGCAATTACAATACTGGTAATTTTGGCCACTTTAATCAGCTTTTCGTCGCTTACTTTGTCTTTTTTCATGGGTTTGTATACATCTAAACAAAACAACGTGGCGGCACTATTTAACAGCGAATTAAACGAGCTAAATACCGCACCTAATAACACCGCTAAAAAGAACCCAGATAAGTACTGAGGCAGTACATCTTTAACTAAATGTGGGTAAGCTAAATCTATGGTTTGTAAGCTTTCGTGCTTATAAAGGTGATACGCAATTACGCCTGGGATCATCATCATAAAGGGTACTAGCACTTTAAAGTACCCTGAAAACAACACACCCTTTTGGCCTTCTACTAAGTTTTTAGCGCCCAGTGTACGCTGGATCACGTACTGATTGGTGCCCCAATAAAATAAATTTGCGAGGATCATACCGGTAAAAATGGTGCCAAATGGCACGGGATCGTCACTGCTACCAATGGCGTTAAGCTTTTCGGTATCAGTGTTTACCAGTGTGCTTAGTCCATCGGCAAAATTGCCATCGCCAAGGGCAATTAGGCCAAGGGTAGGCACTAAAATACCAATAATTAATAACCCAACACCGTTAATCGTATCGGATACTGCAACTGCCTTTAAACCGCCGAATACCGCGTAAATAGCGCCCACGGAGCCCACAATAATAATGGTGACAATTAAGCTTGCCTGATAGCTTAAGTTTAATAAGGTGGGCACATCAAACAGCCTAAGAACGGCAATTGATCCTGAATACAAAACAGAAGGGATCGTTATA
Organism: Pseudoalteromonas sp. Angola-4; assembly: GCF_028599265.1. Classification (NCBI taxonomy): domain Bacteria; kingdom Pseudomonadati; phylum Pseudomonadota; class Gammaproteobacteria; order Alteromonadales; family Pseudoalteromonadaceae; genus Pseudoalteromonas; species Pseudoalteromonas sp. Angola-4. Next base: position 98,743 of record NZ_JAQREK010000014.1, read on the forward strand.
AAACAATACCCTACCATAAATAAGATCACCGTCATGCGGCGTACGGTATCGTCAAAACGATCCCGTAAAAATTCAGGCAAGGTAGAAAACGCGCCGGCTAAATACCGCGGTAAAAAGATCAGCGCCATTATAATGGTTGATATCCCAGCTGTTACTTCCCACGCCATTGAGCTTAGGTTGTAACCATACGCTGAGCCATTAAGGCCAATAAGTTGCTCGGCCGATAAGTTAGTGAGGATCATCGACCCCGCTATAAATGTACCTGTTAAACCACGCCCCGCTAAAAAGTAGCCGTCTTGGGTGTTAACTTCCCCTTTGGTTTTTTGGTACGAGATATATCCTACCAGCGCCATAAACGCCAAGCACGATAGCAGTGTCATGGTAATGTTCATACCTTCCATCTTGCGCCCCTTTTAGCTTACTTTACTCGGTAAAAAGTAAGCTAATATCTTTATTATTGTGTGTGTTACGTGTGTTGTGTGTGTTTGCTATTAACCGAGTTTTATTTTGGCCATGCTGTTAGCTGGCTCATGTCTTGATCTGTGTGTTGAACCTCTGGACCTAGCTTGAGCGTATCGCCTTTACGAACAAATACGGCCATTTGTGTAAGCTCAAGTGTTTCTTCGTAATACTTGCCGCCTTGGTACGCCTGCCCATCAGGGAATCGCACCCACTCGCCTTGTGGTAAATAAAATTTAACTTTACCGTTTGGTACAACACATGGCACAACAAGGAGTTTTTCGCCGCACATAAATTGCTGATCAAAACTATGTGCCAGTACGTCATCAGGAAACGCCAATGCCATAGCACGCTGAATAGGCAGCCCTGTTTGCTGCGCTTGCTCTGCACATTCTTGTAAGTACGGAATTAACTGATAGCGTAATTTAAGCGCTGCAAATACTGCGTCACTTGCTTGCTCGGTGTATGACCACGGTTCGCGTGGGCCAATGCCATGTAAACGCATGTGCGCACTAAATACCGATGCCTGCGCCCAACGTACATAAAGCTCTGCATCGCGGGTGTCTTTGTAAAATCCGCCAATATCGGTTGCAAAAAATGGCCCGCCCGACATGCCCCACGCTAAGCTGCCGCGAATGCTCGCCGCTAAACCTTGCCAATCGGCTTGTGGGTCGCCGCCCCATTGTGCTGGGAAACGTTGGCTGCCTGTCCATGCTGAGCGGCTAAACAAAAATGGCCCTGTTTTACAGTATTTTTCGGCGGCTTCATAAACGCAGCGGTTGTACAGCATGCTATAAACATTATGCAGTCTAATGCCGCTGTCGCCACTGTGCGATACCATGTTTTCGTCTTCTAGCTGTTCGCCAAAGTCTGCTTTTATCATATCAACGCCAAGCTCAAACAGAGGCTTGTGCGACTCCAGCCAGTATTCGTAAGCATCGGGATGAGTAAAATCTAAAATACCCGACTCTGGTAATGGCGTAAGTACTTCGCCAAAGGGGCTTAAATCCCACTCGTATTGATACGCTTTACCTGTGCGTTTGTCTTTTATTAGCCAGCCGTTCTCGGCCGCTTTAGCAAATAATGGGTTGTTTACCGAGATCATTGGGTATTCCCACACGCAAATTTTAAAATCCATGGCTTTTAGTTCATCAAGCACAGGTTTTGGGTCGGCGTAACGTGTTGGGTCCCATTCAAAGGCAAAGCGGGTGTCGGTGTCTTGCCATGCGCGGCCATCAAGGGTAATTACATCGCACGGCATATTTTTAGCGCGTACTTCACGGGCGACACTTAATAGCTCGTCGGCATCTTTGTAGTACGCTTTTGATAAAATAACACCAAAACTCCACTGCGGTGGCACCGGTGCAAAACCAGTTAGCTCGCAGTAGCGATTAATACTTTGTGCAGGCGTTTGCTCTTGGTATAAAAATACATCTAATGCGTCGTCTTCTACTAAACACACATAAGCACGTTGCGACCAAAGTGCGTAACCTACACCATGTGTAACAGGCGCTGGTGTGTGTACAAATAAGTTCCAGCCCTCTGGGCTCCATGCGTATGGCGTATTTTTATAAGACTTTTCGGCGTTTACGCCCAGCGCATCGTGGTTGTATGAGCGAATAAGCTGGCCGCGTTTATCAAGCTTGCCCCATTTTTCGCCAAGGCCGTAAACGGCTTCGTCGTAATTAAGCTCTAGGCTTAAAATCCAGCCGTTATCGGTTTTGGCCAGTGGCGGTAAACGGTGCTGGCGCACAAAGTGGCCATCGGTTGCTGATTGCTGTACTAATTTATCGTTTTTATAAAGCTTAAAGTAAAAAGGGTCGCTGTAAAATTCTAAGCGGTACTCACCGGCGGTGGCTGCAAAGCCTTGGTCTAATTTATTAAGTGATAGCGGTAAGTTTGAAGGGGTGGTGGTTAATATTTTAAACGTCTCGTCATGCGTGGAGCCTGCATTTAAACGTAAACCAAACTGGCTTATGGTAACGCTGACCTCGCCAAATTGAGTTGGTAAAACTAGCACATGGCCTTGTAATTTAGGCTCTGCAGTTAAGCGTGCTGGCTCTATTGCGTTCCAGTCTGGCTCACGTAATTCAAATGCATTCATGGGAGTTCCTTAACCAATTATTAGTCTTGTATAAGACACAAGTTAAATAATTGTAATCCCCATGTCAATGTAAATAACCCTAAGATGAATTATTTACATCGTTACTTTTAAAATATGCCCGGTGCCGATGTTGCCACCAGCGAAACGCCGCTTAGGCCAAGCAATGCAATTGCTATTATACGAATCCATTTTGCATCAACGTAAGGCGTTAATTTACGAGCAAATTGCGTTACTAATAATACCAGCGGTATGGCCGCTGCAATTAAAAACATAATGTCGAGCTCGGGTAAGGTGCCAAATAAGGCAATACCAACACGGACTAAGCCACCAATGGTAAATACCGCAAGTAAGGTGCTACGAATGGCCTCAATGGACCAAGCTTGTTTATAGCACTGAAACACCAGCGGCGGCCCCGACGTTGAAAACAGCCCACCCAGCAAGCCACTTACGCCGCCGGCAATTAAAAACGAGCCACGCCCGCTTTGCTTATTTGCTCTATCACGGCCAATTAGCATTAAGCCACAACATAGCAAAATACTAATACCTAAAATAAAGTTTAAGAACTGCGTTAAATGCGCCGACATATATTCAAGCAGTATAAAACCTAACAGCATTAGCGGAATACCGGTATACAACATAAGTTTAAGCTCGGGCACTTTTACTGTACTGCGATTTTTAACCACCACAGTGGTTGAGTTAACTAAACCCAATAAACTCACTAAAAAGGTGGTGGCAGTGAGCGGTAAAACATCTAGCAACGTAAAGCTTGCAACCACCAGCAACCCAAAGCCAAACCCGCTAAGCGTTTGCATTATGGTGGCAAGGCTTAGGCACAACGCCATAAGCAAGATGAGTTCTAACGAAATACTGAGCACTTTAAATATCCTACGTGTGCGCTATTGTAGTGTAACGATTTGTTTTTAGGCATAATGTAAAAACAAACTACACGGCAATAGTTCACAATTAATTGAGCTTGCGCAAAACTGCGCAAAAAGTTTCACCTATGATATAAATACAGGTGGATTAAATTTAATGGTAAATAACAATGAGTAACTCTATGTTTGATCACAAATTAAGTGGCCCAAGCTTGGCTTTTCAACCACTTTACTTACAAGTGGCTGATTATATTAAACAGCTCATTGTTGAAAGACGCTGGGTACCTGGCGAAGTATTACCGAGCGAGTTTCGCCTTGCTGAAGAATTTAACGTAAGCCAAGGCACTGTGCGTAAAGCGCTTAATTTATTAACCGACGATAAAATAGTTACTCGCCGCCAAGGTGTTGGTACATTTGTATCTGAGCATACCGCGCAAGATGCCCTGTTTAGGTTTTTTCCGCTACAGGCCGACGGTAAAGGCGCCGACCTACCTAAAGCCGAGCTATTGTCGGTTGAGCTTTGCCCTGCACCACAAGATGTTATTGATGCGCTGCAACTTAATAAAAAAGACAAAGTCACTAAGCTTGTACGCAGACGCATTCTCGATAACGAATTTTGTATGAGCGAAACTATATATCTACCACAAAGTTTCTTTCCTGATATACATCAAAGTAGTGATATTCCGCACACATTGTATCATTACTACCAAACCAAATTTAACCAAACCGTGCATAAAACCCAAGACAGCATTAAAGCCGTTTTAGCAGATGAAACCGACGCTAAAATGCTCGCTATTAAAACCGGTGACCCTTTATTGTTGGTATCGCGCATTACCGAATCCATCGAAGGTAAACGCATTGAATACCGTTTAAGCAAATGCCGTAGCGATCATTACCACTACCAAATAGAACTTGATTAATTAACCGCGCTTTAGCCGCGTGTAAGTTATATTAGCGCATACTTATTAAATATTTTTTAAAGGCAGCAAACGCTGCCTTTTTGCTGCCTGTAGGTTTTTTAACACCTTTCATTTATTCTCTTACGGTTAACACAGTGTTGACACTGTTAGATTCGTATAATAACTTATGTCTTATACAAGACCAAAGTCATTATGCAATTTTAACAGGAATTCCCAATGAGTTCATTAAATAACATCCCGCCAGTCGGGTTCGGTTTATGGAAAGTAGCACAAGAAGATTGCGCGCAAACGGTGTACCAAGCTATTAAAGCAGGTTACCGCCATCTTGATTGCGCATCAGACTACGGTAACGAAGAACAAGTAGGCGATGGCATTGCTCAAGCAATAAAAGACGGCCTATGTACCCGCGAAGAATTATGGGTAACATCAAAACTATGGAATACTTTTCATGCGCCAGAGCATGTAGAGCTTGCCATTGATAAAACCTTGAGCGATTTAAAGCTCGACTACCTCGACTTATACTTAATTCACTTTCCGATTGCGCAAACGTTTGTACCAATCGAAACGCGCTACCCACCAGAGTGGTTTGTAGACCCAGATGCACAAAACCCACAAATGGAGCTGGCAAAAGTGCCGCTACACTTAACGTGGCAAGCAATGGAAGAGCAAGTACATAACAACAAAGCAAAACGCATTGGGGTGTGTAACTACTCAAGCGCACTTATTCACGATTTAATGACCTACGCCACAATTAAACCCGCCATGCTGCAAATTGAGTCGCACCCTTATTTAACCCAAGAGCGCTTAGTAAGGCTTGCAAAACAGTACGATATTCCGGTTACGGCATTTTCACCACTGGGTGCGCTTTCGTACCTTGAGCTTGAAATGGCCGATCAAACTGAGTCGGTGCTTGAGCAAAGCGTAGTAAAAGCTGCAGCGCAAAATCATGGCAAAACACCAGCACAAGTTGTACTGCGCTGGGGTGTGCAACGCGGCACCGCCATTATACCTAAAACCTCTAAATTTGAACGCATGAAAGAAAACCTCGCGCTGTTCGACTTTGAATTAACAGAGCAAGAAATGGCGCAAATTTCTGCGCTTAATAGCAACCGCCGTTTTAACGACCCTGGGCACTTTTGTGAAGCTGCCTTTAACCGTTTTCACCCTATTTACGATTAGGATAATAAAATGTCAGCTACCGAACTTAACTATGCCCAAGTGCCTACTCAATTAACGTTTGATGACTCGGTTTTTCCGTGCATTGTAGTTAATAACAATAACGCCAGCACCGTTGAAGAAGCGGTAGCTTTTATTCGCGCTAACAAAAGCGAGTTGGCTAAAAAACTACGCAGCTCAGGCGCTGTATTGTTTAGAGGCTTTCCTGTTGATAGCGCCGAAACCTTTGATACGTTTTCAGCGGGGTTTGATTACGACAACTTTACGTACCAAGAGTCGCTATCTAACGCGGTACGTATTAATTTTACCGAGCGTGTATTTACCGCTAACGAAGCCCCCAAAGATGTAGAAATTTACCTTCATCACGAAATGGCACAAACGCCTATTTCGCCAAGTAAGCTGTTCTTTTTTTGTAAATCGGCAGCTGAGGAAGGCGGCGCGACACCGCTTTGCCGCTCAGATAAATTATTTAGCGCTTTAAAGCAATTTGATAGCCAATTAGCCGATGACTTTGAGCAAAAAGGCTTAAAGTACACCACTTACATGCCCGCAGCCGACGATGCGACATCGGGCCAAGGCCGCAGCTGGAAAAGCACCCTAAGTGTTGAAACCAAAGAAGAAGCACACAGCAAACTTACCGAGCTAGGTTACGAGTGGGAATGGCTAGAAGATGGCTCTTTAAAAGCAATTACTCCGGTTTTACCTGCGGTAGTTACCCTTGAAAACGGCGTACAGGTTTTTTATAACCAACTTATTGCCGCTTACATGGGCTGGAAAGGCGTTCGCGAAAACCCATCGGTTGCTATTACCTTTGGCGATGGCAGTGCTATTCCTAAACAAGGGCTTGAAAAAATTGTTGAGCTATCAAAAGAATTTACCTTTGATTTAGCATGGCAAGATGGCGATGTAGCCTTAGTGGATAACGAAATGGCTATGCATGGCCGTCGCCCATTTACTGGCGAGCGTAAACGCCAAGTGCTTGTTGCACTGACAGCAGCTAACGCCTAATGCAAAGCTTAACCGGTGCATTAAAGGTAAAAGTTTCCCCGTTATGGCAAGGGGCCAGCATTGCTGCAATGACTGGCCTTGCTGCCTTATTTTTAAGTGAACACTATGGCGCGCCCGCTATGTTGTTTGCTTTATTATTGGGGATGGCGGTGTCGTTTTTATATCAAAGCGACAGCCCGTGCGCTAAAGGCATAGACTTTACCGGTACTACGGTTTTACGTGTAGGCATTGTATTACTTGGCACCCGTATAGCACTGGGCGATTTAATTACACTGGGCTGGCAAACAGCGCTAATGTTAGCTGGCGCTATATTTACCACCATTATTTTAGGGGTTGTACTTGCCCGGGTATTTGGGTTACAAAAACGCTTTGGCGCACTCACCGGTGGCTCAGTTGCTATTTGTGGTGCATCGGCAGCACTGGCTATTTCATCTATTATGCCCAACAGCGAGCATAAAGAGCGCGATACCTTACTTACCGTAATTGGCGTAACGGCCATGTCGACCATTGCAATGATTTTATACCCTATTGTGGTTAACTACCTTGAATTTGATGCACATAACGCCGGGGTATTTTTAGGTGGCACCATACACGATGTAGCTCAAGTAGTGGGTGCCGGTTATTCGGTATCGCCCGAAACTGGCGATATAGCAACACTTACCAAACTAGTACGCGTGGCTATGCTGTTGCCTGTAGTACTTATTATGATGGTGGTTATTAATCGCTCAAATAAAGGTAACCATGGCGAGTTGCCAAAAGTACCGGGGTTTTTAATTGGCTTTGTAATTTTAATGATTATAAACAGCACCTTTAACCTACCCGCTATTGTGCTTGAAACCACAAATGAGCTTTCTCGGTTCTTTTTAATTGCCGCCATAGCCGCCATTGGTATGAAAACAAACCTGGGCAAACTCACCGAGGTGGGCCTAAAACCAATAATTATGATTGTTGCCGAAACCATTTGGATAGCACTGTTAATACTTGGCTTTGTATTGTGTAGCTAAGTTGAGTAGCTAAGCATTAAACCTTGAGCGTATTGAGTGGATTGCCTACAATAGCGCATCACTTTTTAATAAAGATTAAAACCATGACCGATTCAACAAAACCAGCATTACCTGATCAGCTTTCTATTAACCCACGTAGCAAGCATTACGTAGAAGAAGTGTTTGAACACGAAATTGGCGTAAGCTTAAATGGCAAAGAACGCTTTGACGTAGAAGAGTACTGCATTAGCGAAGGTTGGATTAAAATTGCCGCGCCTAAAGCGCTAGACCGCCGCGGCCAACCTTTACTTATGAAAGTAAAAGGCACGGTAGACGTATTTTATAAGTAAGGTTTAGCCTACTTAAATAAGCGACTCTCTTGCGAGATGTCGCTTTTTTTATGCCTGTAAAAAAGCATTGAGCTTTTTTCATGTTAAAGGTGACGAAGTTTCATTATGAATCTAAAAAAATTATGGTTGAATAGCGCCATATTGTTTAGTTGTATAGAAATCCTTTATGAATAAAGTAACTATTTTAGATGGCGGCATGGGGCGCGAGCTTAAACGCATTGGCGCACCATTTACACAGCCACTGTGGAGTGCACAAGCACTAATAGAAGCCCCACATTTTGTAACGCAGGCTCACCAAGGTTTTATAGATGCAGGCGCTGAAATAATTACCGTTAATAGTTATGCCTGTGTGCCCTTTCATTTAGGTGAAGCACTATACCAAGCTCAAGGCTCAGCCCTTGCGCAGCAAGCAGCCGTTATTGCAAAAGATGTAGCTCAAAAGGCTACACAAAATGTATTAGTAGCAGGCTCATTACCACCAGCATTTGGCTCTTACCGCCCAGAGCTATTTGAAAGCGAACGCGCTTTTACTATTTTAGATACGCTATACAAGGCGCAAGACGAGCACGTAGATGTATGGATTGGCGAAACCATATCGAGCATTGCAGAAGCGCACGTTATGGCAAATGTACTTAAAGGCTCAAACAAGCCATGTTATTACGCATTTACCTTAAATGATGTGGTAAGCGAGCAAGCGACACTTCGCTCTGGTGAGCTGGTAAGTGACGCTGTAGCGGCTTTGCTTGAACAAAATGTTACTGGTATTTTCTTTAACTGCTCAATCCCTGAGGTTATAGAGCAAGCCTTTAGCGATACCAACGCAGTATTAGCTAAACAAAATAAAAGCGTTGTTTTAGGCGGGTTTGCTAATGGCTTTACACCTATCGCAAGCGATTACAAAGCCAACGAAGGCTCGCAGGCGTATCGTGATATTTCACCTGCAGAATACCTAGATTTTGCAAAAACGTGGTACAGCCAAGGCGCAAGCATTATTGGCGGCTGCTGTGGTATAGGCCCAGAATTTATTGAAGTATTAGTAAACTGGAAACAGGAACTTGAAAGCGCTTAAGCTTTTAGTGCTTTTATAAATATTAGGGCTTATTTGCTGTTACCCAATCAAGCCCTTGTATTGCTGTAGTAGGAAATGCCGTTGCATGGCTCGCCCCTTCAACAACAACGCTTTTTAATTCAATATTTTCACTGCTAAGTGCATTAATTTTTTGCGTTAATTGCTTTGCCCCTGCCACCATATTTTGCCCTTCACCAAAGCTTGGGGTTTCCTTTGCCCCTACCGATATATAAACCTTTGTAGGCACTTTAGGCTTATGTGCTTGTAGCGCTAAAATCGCATTGTTATTAAACCAAACTGATGGGCTGCCAATTATATAATTGTTAAATAAATCGGGCATCGTAAATAGAATAGTGGCACCAAATAAACCGCCTAAAGAATTACCTATATAAGTTTTTTGAGTGCTACTTGCTCGGTAGTTACTTTGTATAAACGGCAATACAGTATTTTTTAAAAACAGCGCGTGGTTTTGCGCGTTACCGGTTTGTTTTTTCCAGCTTTGCGCCTTATTTGGTGTGTAGTCTCTAATTCGGCTATTAGACCCTCTAGAGCCTTTTTCGTAGCTAATGGCCACTATAATAGCCTGTTGCATTTTACCGCTATTCATAGGGAACCGTGTAGCACCTGCCACAATAGGAAACGTATACGGTGCATCGGTTAAATAAATAACTGGATATATTTTTTCAGGGTGCTTTTTATATGACTTAGGGAGCTGAATAAAAACAGGATATACCCGATTGGTCATAGGCTCAGTGAGTTCAATAACACTACTTCTAGGGATTTGGTAGGGGGTATTTGCGCTTAATTTAAAACACATAAAAGCGCAAAGTAACAGCAGGGATTTTAAAGCAGTATTCATTAGGGCGTGTTGATCCTTGATGGTTGAATTTGCAGCAGTATGTTTGGTTTTTAGGCAAGGCAGAGCCTATGAAGTGTGGTTACTCCCCATAAATAGGCGATAACGCAGCATAAATGCCAAACATGCGCTGACCTTCGGGTTCTGCCTAGGGGCGATAAACTCTTTGTTACTCGGTTTTTACTTAGCCCACTAGGTTGCAAACCTCGCGCCGCGATTTAATCGCCCCTAGATTGAACAAATTTCAATCCGCAAAGATCAGCACGCCCTAGCCTAAGCCAAGCATAATAAACCATTATTGGATGACTACTTTAACTCACTTTTAGCTTTAGGCTATTAAAAAACAAAGTTAAATATTGAAAGGCAGTGCTACATGTTAGCTGTTTGTAGCACTGATAACGCTAAGCTGCCTGATCAGTTTCAGCCCTTGAACACGGGCAGTTATCGTCATTTTGTTTAAGGCATTGTTGGTAATTAAACCAATGAGCCACAGCAATAAACGCCGACCCTATTGCTCAGCACGTTATGCAAGTACACCTTGAAGACTTAGAAATTGAAAGTGAGGTTGAGCTTACTTTTGCTCCTAGTGCAATTACTTGGCTTGGTATTGCGCAAGAGGAAGAAGACGACGATCACGACCACTAATTTCACTCTTTAAAAAGAGTACTCCCTTGAAGGTTGGCGTTTTAATGCCAACCTTTTTTTATTCACATTTTGTAACAGACCTTTTATCGCAAGTGCATCGCTATTTATAACCTTATTGTTATGATGTAACAGCTATTAATATAGGATGTCATCCCATGAAAAAATTAACAACATTGGCGCTTGCCTTGGCTGCGGTTATTGCACCGAGCGTATCGGCCTATGAAACTAAAGACACTCGCTTACTACGCTTTCCTGATATTCATAACCAAAACGTGACCTTTGTTTACAGCGGCGATATTTATATTGCTAATACACAAACCGGCGAAAGCAAACGTTTAACCGACCACATTGGTTTTGAAACATTTCCTAAGTTTTCTCCTGATGGTAAGCGTATTGCGTTTTCGGCTGAGTATAACGGCAGCCGCCAAGTTTATGTAATTAACAGCGATGGTTCAGGCCTTAAGCAGCTTACATACTACAACGATGTTGGCCCAATGCCGCCGCGTGGTGGCTTTGATTACCGCGTTTTAGATTGGACAGCCGATGGTAAAAATGTGGTGTTTAGAGCAAACCGCACACCATGGGGCAAACGTATGGGTCGCCCTTATATGGTCCCTGCCGACGGTGGCCTTGAGCAGCCTTTAGCCATTCCAGAAACTGGCGGCGGTATGCTCTCCCCAGATGGTAGCAAGTATGTTTATACGCCCATTGACCGTGAGTTTCGTACCTGGAAACGCACCCGTGGCGGGCGCGCGCAAGATGTATGGATTTACGATTTAGAAAATAACACCTCAGAGCAACTTACTACTAACCGTGCAACCGATCAGCAACCTACCTGGGTTGGCGACAACATTTATTTTGTATCTGATCGTGATTACACACTAAACCTTTACCAATATCGCAAAGGCAGTGAGCCTAAAAAGCTCACCAACTTTAAAAACTTTGACGTACTTTGGCCCTCAGCAGGCCCTAATGCGGTTGTGTACGAAAACGGCGGTTACTTATATCGCTTTGACGCAAAAACACAAAAAAGCACTAAGCTGAGCATTAACATTGCAGGTGTGCGCCAATACGCTATGCCGTACAGCAAAAATGTGAGCGACTTTATTGATTCTATGTCGATTTCTCACGATGGCAAACGTGCTGTATTTACAGCCCGTGGCGAGCTATTTAGTGTACCTGTTAAACAAGGCCCTACGCGTAACTTATCGTACACAGATAAGAGCCGTGAAATAGAAGCAAGTTGGTCGCCAAATGGGCGTTACATTGCTTACATGAGCGATGAAAGCGGCGAGTACGAAATTTACTTAAAAGATCGCAGTAAAAATAATGCCATTAAACAGCTCACTAGCAATGGCACTATTTGGCGTTTTACGCCTATTTGGTCAGCTGATAGCTCAAAATTATTATTTGCAGACAAAAACCATACACTTTGGTGGTTAGATGCAAAATCGGGCAAGCAACACAAAATTGATACCGGCATTTACGACGAAGACGGCATTACTCAGTATACGTGGTCGCCTAACAGCCAAGACATTGTGTATGTTAAAAATAACGAAAACCGTTATGCCTCACTGTGGCACTACAACCTTAAAAAAGAAAAGGTAACGCGCCTAACAGACGAAATGAGTAACGAGCAAAACCCAACCTTTTCGCCAGATGGCCAATACCTTTACTTTAGCTCTGAGCGCGACTTTAACCTTGCGTTTAGCAGTTACGAGTTTGACTACATGTTTAACCGCGCCACCCGTATTTATGCGGCTGCAGTAAACGACAGTGTTAAACCGCTTATTGCCTTACAAAGTGATGAAACCACGATTGTAAAAGATGATGACGACGAAAAAGAAGACGACAAAAAAGTTAAAAACGCACTGCAAAGCAACGACTTCATGCAACGTGTTACCGCGCTTAATGCACCAGCGGGCGATTACCGTGGCTTAACCGCAGTAAAAGACGGCGTGCTTACACTTGCTAATGGCGGATTACAACTTATAGGCACCGAACACGATAGCGAGCTAGAAACCGTGGCTAAAGGCGTTAGCAATTACACTATATCGAGCAATAGCGAGCACCTGCTTGTACATACAAGTGGCGGTTACAGCTTAATTGAGCCTAAACCCAAGCAAGACTTAGACGCCAACAAGCTCGATTTAAGCAAAATGACGCTTAAAATCAACCCGCAAGCTGAGTGGCAACAAATGTACGTAGAAGGCTGGCGCACATTGCGTGACTGGTTCTACGACGAAAACCATCACGGTCAAGATTGGGATGCTATTTTAGCTAAATACCAACCTATGGCTGATGCTATTAGCCACCGTAGCGACCTTGATTACGTACTTAGCGAAATTGCTGGCGAAATTAACTCAGGTCATATTTACGTGCAATCGGGCGATATGCCAAAAGCCGAGCGTAAAAACCACGGTTTATTAGGCGCTAAGCTTGCAAGCGATCCATCGGGTTACGTAAAAATAGAGCAAATCTTCAAAGGTGAAAACTGGCATGACGATTTCCGCTCACCGCTGGGCACCACAGGCGTAAAAGCACTTAACGGCGATTATATTATTGCGGTAAACGGCCGCTCGGTTAAAGACGTGGCTAACTTTTACGAACTCCTTGAAAACACCCAAGGCGAGCAAGTAGAGCTGGTGCTAAACAGTAAACCGCGTAGCAAAGGCGCGTGGCAAGTAACTGTAAAACCTGTAGCCAGTGAGCAAGGCCTGCGTTATTTAGATTGGGTTAACTCGCGTGCAGCCTACGTTAATAAGCTATCAAACGGGCGTATTGGCTACGTGCACCTGCCAAATACCGCATATGAAGGTAACCGCGCCATGTTTAAAAATTACATGCCGCAAACCACCAAAGACGCCATGATTATTGATGACCGTTACAATGGCGGTGGCTATATTCCTGAGCACATGATCACCTGGCTTGCACGTAAACCACTTAACTATTGGAAACGCCGAGGCACCGAGCCGACTAAAACTCCACAGTTTGCGCACGACGGTCCTAAAGCAATGCTAATAAACGGCTATTCAAGCTCAGGCGGTGACGCAATTCCTTACTACTTCCGCCAAGCGGGTTTAGGTAAGCTAATTGGTACGCGTACGTGGGGTGGCTTAATTGGTATTTCTGGCAACCCTGCTCTTGTAGATGGCGGGCAAGTAATTGCTGCTACATTCCGTATTTTAGATACCCAAGGTAACTGGATTATAGAAAACGAAGGCGTTGCTCCTGATATTAAAGTGGTTGATCGCCCAGAGCTTATTTATAAAGGCCAAGATCCATCGATAGAGCGTGCTGTACAAGAGTTATTAAAGGAGCTTAAAGAAAATCCTAAGCAACCTTTAGTGGTGCCACCAGCTCCGTCTAAGTTTTAATTTGCTATATAGCAATATTAACTAATACCAAAAAAAACCCTGCAAATTTGCAGGGTTTTTTAATAATTCGAGTTTAATGATTTATACCGTACTAAAGCTTATTTTTTTCTCCAACCACTCCATACATCATCTATATCATTGGCTTTATTTTTTTTCTTTTTCTTGCCTGTGCCCTCTGGCTTTGCCATTGGCTTATCGTTTTTAAGTGCTTGTGCTGCATCAAGGTTTGCTTGGTTTACCGCAAAACCCGTTACTTCCTCACGCTCTAAACGAAGTTTGTTTTTCTTTTCGATTATTTTAAAGTGGTGAAAGTCTTCATAATCAATTAACGATAACGCTAGGCCAACTTCACCGGCACGGCCGCTTCGGCCAATACGGTGCATATAATCAGCGGGGCTACGCGGTAAGTTAAAGTTAATAACTACAGGCAGTTTGGCAATATCTAAACCACGGGCTGCTATATCGGTGGCAATAAGTACTTCTATTTCACCGGCTTTAAACTTTTCAATTACCCGAGTACGCTCACTTTGACCTTTATCACCATGAAATACCTGTGCGTTAATACCACGCTTTTCAAGCTTACCTGCTAAGTGCTCACAGTCTTTTTTAGCGTTTACAAAAATAAGCGCTTGGCGCCACTTATGCGCTTTAATTAAATGCGCTAAAACCGTAGTTTTTTCGCCTTTATTAACCGTAAATACGCGCTGTACAAGCGTGCTTTCGTCTTTACTTTGAACTTGTATTTCTACTGGGTTGGTTAACAGCTCTTGCGTTAATTGTGTTACTTGCTCTGGGAAGGTTGCTGAAAACAACATAGTTTGTTTTTTAGCAGGCATAAGCGCTAACAGCTCGGCAAGCTCTTCGGTAAAGCCAAGGCTTAACATGCGGTCGGCTTCATCAAGCACTAAGGTCGTTACTTTATCGAGCTTAATAGCATTGCTTGAGATTAAATCGAGCAAACGCCCTGGTGTTGCCACGATAATATCGGCGCCGCCGCGTAGAGCCTGCATTTGTGTATTAACCGACACACCACCAAATACCGCCACCGTTTTAATGGCGCCATTAAAGTTAGCAGAATACGATTTAACGCTATCGGCCACCTGCGTTGCAAGCTCACGGGTAGGTACCAAAATAAGCCCAGTGACAAAGTTACCTTTACTCGCTGCTTTTTTAGCGCCTTGCTCTAAAAATAGGGTTTGCAGCATAGGCAAAGCAAATGTTGCTGTTTTACCTGAGCCAGTATTTGCCCCCGCAATTAAATCGCTACCAGCCAGTACACTTGGAATCGCCTTAGCTTGAATTGGCGTAGGTTGGTTGTATTCCAAATCGGTTAAACGAGCTTGTAGCTCTGGAATAAGGCCAAGATCGTTAAAGGTGCTAGGGCTTGTTGCTGAGGTCATAAAATTGTGGGCTTATTGCTAAAAAAGTAGCCTGTAATTTTAGCGTATTTAGCGCTTATTAAGTAGGGATTAGTGATTTTAATGTGGTTTAAGTAACGGCTGCGAGCGTCGAGCTACAAGCTTCGAGGAAATTTGACTGTCACCGTGAGCACTCCAAACTTAAAGAGGCTTTCATAAAAAGCCAACAACTAAGTTAGCAATATTATTAGTTCTTGCTAAGTTCTGCTTGTAACCTAGCTTTTGTTTCTCTTAAATAATTTATATAAGGATATGAGTCATTTGTAATGGCTAAAGCAGACTCCATCTGTTCAAGCGCTTGGCGAGTATCGCCTTGCATTTCATAGCCATAAGATAAGGCTGAAAACGCATCGACTGATTTTGGGTGGTTTTTTATATTGTACTTAAACACCTCAATAGCACGGGAAAATTGCTTGCTGCCCGTTAAGTTATAACCGAGTGATCTAACAGCGCGATCCGGTGGCGCAATTTGCTCGCCCCATTGCTGAGATAACTTTTTATAATAAACATCAATAGACTCTATATCATCGCTTAAAGCACTCATAGGCATTTGTTTAGGTAAAAATAAGTTGTGATAGGCATTAAATGAACCAGCAACCGAAGTCAGGTTATGCGATACATTATTAAACGCGTCACTAAAGAAGCGTAAATTTGGCAAGCTATTAGATTGCAAAGCTTGCTGCAGCTCATTATATCGCTCACGCATTAAGCCAGCTTCTTCACCAATATTTATATAAACATAGTTATTCAGATCTTTTGATTTATTGATAAACGACTTAGCCGCTTTTACCGGTGCGCCATAGTTCCACCAAACCGCAGGGCTGTAAGCAATGTGTGCTTGGAAAAGCTCAGGGTTAGCTTGCATTGTATAAAGTGCAAACACGCCTGCCGCAGAAGCCCCAGCAATTACATTAAAGTTGTGCGTACGGTAACTTTTATTAATCAAGGGCATAAGCTCTTGCTCAATAAATGCTAAAAACTTTGCTGCACCACCGCCTTCACCTACCGGGCCTTGTGGCTCTTTATTAACTGTGGGGTATAAATCTCTTAAGCGATTGGTATTTTCAATAGCGACAATAATAACTTCAGGCGCACGATTATCATTTTGTAAACGCTCCATCACTGCACTTATAAGTGGTATGTTACCCGCGCCATCAAGGCGATAAATGATCGGATAAACTTTGTTTGGATTAGCTTGATAACTCTTTGGAAGCTGGACTACAACTGTGCGCTCTTCGTTTAAAACGGCTGAATTAATAGTATGTGTTTGTTGCGTATAGCTAATGGTTTGCTGTTTTAAATCAGGCTCTGCAAATGTGTTATTAGAATAAAATATAAATAAACTACATATAAAAACAGCGGTTAATATACGCATTACTAATCCTTTAGAAAATAGTGTGTTATTTAATCTAACAGGCTTTAAGGTACAAAAAAAGCGCATTAAGCGCCTTTTTATCTTTAACAGGTAATTACCAACCTTTTGATTTTACTCAACAGTAACCGATTTAGCTAAGTTACGTGGTTGGTCAACGTCTGTGCCTTTAATTACCGCTACGTAATACGAGAGTAACTGTAATGGCAGTGTGTAAACAATTGGCGCAATAATGTCGTCAGTGTGGTTTACGTTGATTACACGCATTGTGTCGTCTGACTCAAAGTGTGAATCTTTATCTGCGAATACATAAATAATGCCGCCACGTGCACGTACTTCTTCTACGTTTGATTTAAGCTTTTCTAATAGCTCATTGTTTGGTGCTACAACAATAATTGGCATGTCGGCATCAATAAGTGCAAGTGGCCCATGTTTTAGCTCGCCCGCTGCGTAGGCTTCTGCGTGAATGTACGAAATCTCTTTAAGTTTAAGCGCACCTTCCATTGCAATTGGGTATTGCGAGCCACGACCTAAAAACAGTGAGTGATGCTTGTCGGCAAATTCTTCTGCAAGGTCTGCAATGCCATCAGCAAGCAGTAATGTTTCTTCAAGCTTAGCAGGAAGTACTTTTATAGCATCTACAATAGCGCTTTGATCAAGCTGTTTTTCTTGAGCTATAGACGCAGTAAGCATTAACAAACCAACAAGCTGTGTGGTAAATGCTTTAGTAGAAGCTACGCCAATTTCAGCGCCCGCTTTAGTCATAAAGGCTAGGTCTGATTCGCGTACAAGCGATGAACCCGGTACGTTACAAATGGTCATTGAGGCCATGTAACCTTGCTCTTTAGCTAAACGTAATGCAGCTAGCGTATCGGCTGTTTCACCCGATTGTGAAATAGTCACAAGTAGGCTGTTTGCGTGTACATACGACTGACGGTATCTAAATTCAGAAGCTATTTCAACATTACAGCTAACACCCGCAAATTGCTCAAGCCAATAACGTGCAACCATACCTGAATGGTATGACGTACCACAGGCAATAATTTGTACGTGTTTTACGTCTTTAAATATTTGTTGAGCGCTGTCGCCAAAGGCATCAATTGCTACGCGGTCGTCGTTTAAACGCCCTTCAAGGGTATTGCGTACTGCAAGTGGTTGCTCGTAAATTTCTTTTAGCATGTAGTGGCGGTAATCGCCTTTGCCTGAAGCATCTTGCGTGATATTTGATTCAACAACTTCACGTTCTACAGCGTCGCCATTTTCACCAAAAATTTCTACTGTATCACGCGTAATGCGGGCTACGTCGCCTTCTTCTAAAAAGATAAAGCTACGAGTAACTGGTAATAGTGCTAACTGATCAGACGCAATAAAGTTTTCGCCAAGGCCTAAACCTATAACCAGTGGGCTACCTGAGCGCGCTACGATGATTTCGTTGTCGTTTGCTTTATCAAATACAACCGTACCAAACGCACCTTCAAATTGCTTAACCGCTGCTTGAACAGATGCAAGTAACGTAGTGTGTTGCTTACGAAGTTTATGAATTAAGTGCACCATTACTTCGGTATCGGTTTCAGATAAGAACTCGTAGCCTTCTTCTTTAAGTGATGCGCGTAGGCTTGCGTGGTTTTCAATAATACCGTTATGCACAAGTGCTAGCTGGTTGTTTGATACATGCGGATGAGCGTTTTCTTCAGTAACGCTACCGTGTGTTGCCCAGCGTGTGTGTGCAATACCTGTATGACCACTAACGCCTGCTTTCTCAAGTGCGGCTTCTACGTTCACTACTTTACCGACGGCTTTTACAGTATTTAGCGTAGAACCTTCTAATAGTGCTACACCGGCAGAGTCGTAGCCACGGTATTCAAGACGTTTAAGGCCTTCAACTAAAATTTTGTTTACTGGACGTTCTGCAACCGCCCCAACTATTCCACACATAGTGTCTCCATTAATTTTTTAATTCTAGTAACTCGCTTTGTAGTTACTAATCAATAATCTCTGCACAAATTAGTTTTACACCACACGCCTCAATCGCTTTGCGTTTATCATCTGCTAAGCCAGTATCGGTTATTAATGTGGTTACTATTTTCCACGGTAATTCTAAATTTGGTATTTTTCGGCCAATCTTATCTGATTCAACCATTACTATTACTTCACGGGCGGCTTTTGCCATAACTTGGCTTAAGCCGACTAACTCATTAAAGGTAGTCGTGCCGCGTTTTACATCTATGCCGTCAGCACCAATAAATAGCTGATCAAAGTCATAAGAGCATAATACGTTTTCGGCAACTTGCCCCTGAAACGACTCAGAATGCGGATCCCATGTTCCGCCAGTCATTAAAAGTGTTGGCTCGTTTTCAAGTGATAGTAAACGGCTCGCCACTTTAATCGCGTTGGTCATTACAACTAACCCTCGCTTATTTGCAAGCTCTGGGATCATAGCGGCCGTAGTACGCCCGCTATCAATAATAATGCGGTTATGATCTTTTATAAGTGCAGCAGCAGCCTTTGCTATTGCTACTTTGCGCTTAGAGTCTATTTCGTCGGTGACGATTTCTTTTGGCAGCGCGATAGCACCGCCGTAACGGCGCAGTAATAAGCCACTTTTTTCAAGCGCGGTTAAATCTTTACGAATGGTTACTTCAGATGTTTGAAACTGCTCCGCAAGCGTTTCAACAGCCACTTCACCTAGCTCATTTACCTGAGTAAGTATTAAATGACGGCGTTGCTGGGTGTTTCGTTTAGTCATAAAGCTCGTAGATTAAGTTTCGTTTCGAAAGATGTGCAATTCTAAACGAAACTAGTTAAATGGCAAGTGAACGAGCAAAAATAAAGCAGCTTTCAACGAGTAATAATAAAGGTAAAATAGTCACAGCATCTCTTAACTAAACAAAGAAACCTTAATGCAGCCATTTAATAGCTTAAACAAAGAGCTTTTAGCCCTACGTAAACAAACAGGCGAAATATGCCGACTCTTCAATAAAAGCCCGAGTAAAGGTAATTTAAAACGCATTAAAGAGCTATTCGCTCAATGCGGTGAAGGCGTAATTATAGAATCAGGTTTTCATTGCGATTATGGTAATCAAATAGCTATTGGTGATCGTAGCTTCATAAACATTAACTGTACGGTATTAGATGCCCCAATTAGTGATGGAGCTATCAGCATTGGTGATGACTGCTTAATTGGCCCCAATGTTCAGCTATTGACTGTATCCCATGCTGTTAACCCTACACAGCGACTGAATAAAGAAAACTTTACTGCTCCTATTACGATAGGCAACAACGTATGGATTGGCGCAGGTGCAATTATTTTAGCGGGCGTATGCATTGGGGATAACAGTGTTATTGGTGCGGGATCTGTAGTTACTAAAAATGTAGAGGCGGATACTGTTGTTGCTGGTAATCCAGCTCGTGAGATAAGAACCCTATAATTATAATCGATGTTTTTTAGCGTCGGGAGTCGCTACGCTCGCCCGACCTACATTCTAGAAGTAGAAGAGTGTGCATTAATTGTCCGCATTTCACTTTTCTACGGACGTAAAAAAGCCCGGCTCTTTCGAGTCGGGCTTTCTTGTATTTGAAGCCTGGCAATGTCGTAGTGCCCACAGCGGTAGAGAGTCACATAGCAAATGCTACATTATTATTGCGTCGGGGCGGCCTTATGCGGTGCACGCTTTCGAGCTGTTTCGTTTAACTCAGGGTTCGGCATGAGTCTTGGCTATTTATTAAATCCCAGACAGCAAAAAACCCGTCACATCGCTGTAACGGGTTTCTCTTATTTGGAGCCTGGCAATGTCCTACTTTCACATAGCAAATGCTACACTATCATCGGCGCTGTTTCGTTTCACTACTGAGTTCG
>NZ_JAQREK010000131.1:0-255 GCF_028599265.1 Pseudoalteromonas sp. Angola-4
GTTGATTTGGCTGCTCAGCAGTAAATTGACGATTAACTAAATCAAGTGGCTTATCTTGTTGCTCGTCAGGTATCGTTGTCTTATGTGCTTTACCCCGACGAACACCTTGAATTCCCATAACTCGCATCAATCGTTCGACTGTACAGCGGGCGACTTGATGGTCGTCAAGCTGTAGCTGCTTCCATATTTTTCTTGCACCATAAACTGACATATTATCCTCCCACACTTCGCGAATGAGTATTATCAGCTCAGCAT
>NZ_JAQREK010000132.1:0-255 GCF_028599265.1 Pseudoalteromonas sp. Angola-4
ATCGCCCCGTGTTTGCCAGAGACTCAATAACTTGAGAAACTGGAACTATGAAAAAATCAAATCGCTATACATCAGAATTTCGTGAACGTGCAATTAGGCTTGTTACCACACAACAGCATGAATACCCTTCTCTTTGGGCTGCGCTAGTATCGATTTCAGATAAACTGGGATGTACCCCAGAAACACTTAGAGCATGGGTCAAGAAATCTCAAGCTCAACCGTCTAAACCCTCTTCTAATACGCAATCAACTGAAG
>NZ_JAQREK010000133.1:0-254 GCF_028599265.1 Pseudoalteromonas sp. Angola-4
TCTTTATTTATCAATTAGGTAAAAATTCAACCGCAAAACAATTTGACCACCGAGAGCACAGAGGCGCTGCGCGCTACACTGAGAAGTTATTAGCTTTACTAGTTCTTCTCCTTCACTTCTCCTTGTCTTCTCTGTGGTGATAATAATGTTTTATTTTTTATCAATTAGGTAAAAATTCAACCGCAAAACAATCTGACCACCGAGAGCACAGAGGCGCTGCGCGCTACACTGAGAAGTTATTAGCTTTACTAGCT